>JAFUTM010000342.1 GCA_017484235.1 Selenomonadaceae bacterium | reverse complement strand
GGAAACATTTAACAATTTGGAAATAACGCTCGAAGCCGGAGACCATCAATAATTGTTTAAAAATTTGCGGTGACTGAGGCAAAGCATAAAATTGACCTGGATTGAGACGGCTTGGCACTAAGAAGTCGCGGGCACCTTCCGGCGTTGAGCGGCAGAGCATTGGCGTTTCAATTTCATAAAAACCATTGCGATCCAGATAATCACGCATAATCTTGGTAACGCGGTGACGAAGCATAAGATTTTTTTGCATCTCTGGTCTGCGAAGTTCAAGATAACGATAGCGCAGTCTCACCATTTCATCAACATCAACTCCGTCTTGAATGTAAAATGGCGGAGTTTTTGCTTTGTTTAAAATGATTAGTTCACTGACAACAATTTCAATTTCACCGGTTGCCATTTTAGGATTGATTGTGTCCTCACTGCGTGCACGGACTTTGCCTTTGACGTTGATGACAAATTCACTGCGCAGTGATTCTGCTACATCAAAAGCGTCTTTGCCCATAGCCGCCTCATCGAAGACAACTTGAACAAGTCCACTGCGATCGCGCATATCAACAAAAATCAAGCCGCCGTGATCACGTCTGCGAGAAACCCAGCCGGCAAGTACAACCTCATTATTGACATCAGACTTTCTAATCTCACCACAATTTTTAGTACGTTTCAAATTAAATCACTCCAATTTATTTCAATTATCAATTATTTACTTACGCATTATAACTCAAAAATTCATTTTTTGCAAAGTCTGAGTAAATTATTAAAATAATTTCTTTACAAGATACACATTTAAAACGTAAAGCTATTGACGTAATGACATGATTGTGATAAAATTTAAATGTTTTTTAAGCCACAGCTAAGTTTGCCGTACTCCAACGCTTACTTTGCTGCTGGGTTGGTTAATGGAAGGAGATTATATAATGCTTACCAAAGAAGCAAAACAGGAGATCATTCAAAAGTACGCAGTCCACGAAGGTGATACCGGTTCACCAGAAGTGCAGATTGCAATCTTAACTAATCGTATTAATTACTTGACTGAACATCTCAAAGCACACAAAAAGGATCATCATTCCCGTCGTGGTCTTTTAAAGATGGTTGGTCACCGCCGCAGACTTTTAAGCTACCTCAACAAGAAAGACATTACACGTTATCGTGAGATAATTGCGCAACTCAATCTGCGTAAGTAAAATTTAAGTTTGTCAAAATACATGGAAATAGATAATAAAATTGCTGTTCATCAATCTATGGACAGCTTTTTTACTACTTGTTACAAATGGTGATAAAATATGCGTAAACTTAAACCATCAAAAAAGTTAAAGCCTCATTCTGCAATTAAAATATCAGCGTGCTATATGGTTAAAAATGAGTCGAAGAACCTGCCGCGCTCAATAGACAGTCTCAAAACGCAGGTTGATGAAATAATCGTTGTTGATACCGGCTCAACCGACGATACCATTACGATTGCAAAGAATTATGGCGCAAAAGTGATTGAGACGGAGTGGCAGGGCGATTTTTCAACGCCGCGCAATCTAGCGATTGACAATGCAAGCGGTGATTGGATAATTTTTCTTGATGCTGATGAATTTTTTGCTCATACAGATAAAATTCGTAGCGCCATAAATAAATTGTCTAACAATACGACTATAATAATACCACGAATTGATATTGATGAGGAACAGGGCAGAGAACTCAATCACGACTGGAGCCTGAGAATTTTCCGCAATGTAGATTATCTGCGTTATCGTGGCTTAATTCACGAGAACCTTGCCAATATAAAAGGCGGCGATTTCCCTTATACATTTTCTGGAAATGAGCTTACAATTTATCATACAGGCTATGCGGCATCTGTTATAAAGAAAAAGCTTCAACGCAACCTGGAATTAATTGAAACGGAAGAAAAGCTGTACGGTCATAAACCACAGCACGATATAACTTTGGCTGACTGTTATATGGGCTTAGGCGATTATGAAAAAGTCATACATCATGTAAAAAAGGCACTGTCCTCTGACATTCAAGAATTAACTGGGCGAAACAGAATTTATCGTAATTTAATTAACGCAATGCGTAATCTCAAATATGCTGATGAAGAAATATTGACGGTTATTGATGAAGCAATTAAAGTTTTGCCGAATTTGCCGGAATTTTACGCCGAACGCGCATTAAATCTTTGCAATATAAATAAACTTGATGAGGCTTACAAGAATTTTAAAAAGTCATTAAACGTTTGGCAAAACATGACGACAGCGACCTATGAAAATTCATATTTTCCACGACTTATACATATAGTTTATGCCCAGCTTGCTGAATTAGAAGCACTCAATGGAAATTATAAAGAAGCGCAGCGCAACATTAAAGAAGCAGTCAAACTTGCGCCACACAATGAATTGTATATCAAACGAGCTGCGGATTTCAAATTAATGACTGATAAAAAGTGAGTGATATATATGCGAAAAATTAAGCCGTCAAAGAAGCTAAAATCAAATAACGATAAAAATGTAAAATCAAAACTTAAAATATCAGCGTGTTATATCGTCAAGAACGAAGCGAAAAATCTGCCGCGCTCAATAGACAGTCTTAAAACGCAGGTTGATGAAATTATTGTTGTTGATACCGGCTCAACAGATAACACAATTGAAATCGCAAAGAGTTACGGTGCCAAAGTAATTGAGACTAAATGGCAGGACGACTTTTCGGCACCACGCAATTTAGCAATTGATAACGCAACTGGCGACTGGATAATTTTTATTGATGCCGACGAGTTTTTTGTCAAGCCAGACAAAGTTCGTGCTGCCGTTGAAAAATTATCCAATACCGACGGAATTTTTGTAATGCGTATAGATATCGACGAAGATAATAATTATCAAGAAATCAATCGTGATTGGTATCTCAGAGCTTTTCGCAATGTTGATTATTTAAGATATCGTGGAATGATACACGAAAATGTTGAAAATATAAATGGCGGTTCTTTTCCACGCGTGCTGGCAAATGAGGATTTGCTGCTTTATCATACTGGATATGGTCAAACTAAGGCTGAAAGTAAACTTCGGCGTAATCTTTCCATTATACAGTTGGAAGCTAAAAAATATGGTGAAAAGCCTCAACATTATATCGCACTTGCCGATTGCTACTTTGGGCTGGCTGATTATGAAAAAACTCTTTATTATGCAGAAAAAACTTTAACCGCAGAAGTACGCCCAATTACTGGACTTGCCAGTCTCTATCGTAAGATTTTTACATCTATGCACAAATTAAACTTTCCTCTTGAAGATATATTGAATGTTGCAGATGAAGCGATTGAAACACTGCCTCAGAATCCAGAATTTTATGTCGAACGCGGATTTATATTTTATGTTTTGAAACAATATGACAAGGCGTATAATGATTTAAAAGAATCCTTGAATGTTTGGCACAATATGTTAAAGGCAAGCGTCAAAAAAAATTCATATTTTGATTATTTGGCAGAAGAAGTTTATGTTAAATTGACGGAATTAGAAGCTATGGCTGGCAATTATAAAGCGGCAAAACATAATTTAAAAGAAGCAATTAAACTTGCTCCTCAGAATAATTTATATAAACAAAAATATGTCGAACTTGAAAATATTGAAAAATCAATGAATAATGTATAATTATTACTAAAGTAGGTGATTGATATGAGAAAACTAAAACCTTCAAAAAAGCTGAAATCGAATAAAAATGATACGTCGAATGTAAATCATAAATTAAAAGTAACAGCGTGCTATATTGTTAAAAATGAAGAAAAAAATCTTAAACTTTCGTTGGACAGTTTAAAAAGTCAAGTCGATGAGATTGTGATTGTCGACACCGGTTCAACTGACAATACGATTGAAATTGCAAAAAGTTATGGTGCAAAAGTGATTGAGACGGAGTGGCAGGACGACTTTTCAACGCCGCGCAATATAGCAATCGACAATGCATCCGGCGATTGGATAGTTTTTATTGATGCTGATGAATATTTTTCAAATGATACAATTAAAAATATTCGCTCTGTCATTGAACAGGCAGAAAAAAATCATAAATGGGGACTCATCATTAATCGAATAAATATTGATATTGACAATAACAATCAAGTACAGGATAATACATATATACTTAGGATTTTCAAAAATATGCCTGGCTTTTATTATGTTGGCAAAATACACGAGGAATGGCAGACACCTGAAAAAACGCCTGTACCGAATTTGATTTTTGTGCCGGAAAATATTTTGTTGTTGTATCATACAGGATATTCAAAAACGGTTAATCTGGATAAGGCACGGCGAAATCTAAAATTGCTGCTCAATGAACTTGAAGATACCAAGCACCCAGACAGAATTTATGGATATATTGCGCAGTGCTATAATGGATTGCACGATATTGCCAACGCCGAAAAATTTGCACTACTTGACATAAATTGCGGACGCCGTGATGTCACTTATGCAAGTTCATCTTACAGAATTTTATTAAACATTTTGGCAAGAGACGCCAATCGTAGTGAGGATAGATTCAATTATGTAAGCCGCGCCGTTAAAGATTTTCCAGAAATACCGGAATTTCACGCAGAATACGCCGAATGTCTTGCATTGAAAAAAGATTTTCCAACTGCCATTTCTGAAATGGAAACGGCAATAAAATCTTATTCTTCGTATAAAGCCATTGAGCCTACGATGTTTACACCGCAAATGGCTGAATTTGCCAAAAAACGTTTAAATCTATGGAGGTCGTACATTAATGAGAAAAATTAAAGTTAATAAAAAAGATGTGGATAAGAAAACTAAGCAAATCGCAAAATTATTGGAAGAATTATTAGATACACATATGAATAAACACGATCGTCCAAAGACGATTGAAATTGCCGAAAAGATTTTATCCCTCAATCCAAAAGATGCTTATCCTATGGAAAAAGTCACTTCCATTTTTGTCGACTTAAACGAAACGGACAGAGCGGCAAAAGCCTCTGATTATATGGAAAAAAGATTTCCGCCTTCCGGTTATCGAACGTTCTTAAAATCGCGTGTCTACGATCTTAGACGTGATTACGAAGGCTGCATTAAATATGCAGAAGAGGCACTCACCATTCCAGGCTCCTCTCTGCTTACTATAATGATGATTCACAACATTTTAGGTCACGCTTACCGTTATGTTGGCGATGCACCTAAGAGCATTGAGCATTATTACAAAAGTTCCGTGAATGATATTTCGGCTTATAAATCTGATCCAGATACTTACAGGTATCTATTCAACATTAAATGTGATGATTACAGCAATTATCTGTTTTCGCTGCACAATGTCAACGTGACACGTGAAGAACTCTTTGATGCGATCTGCAAATATAATGATATATTTAAAGACTTTGAAATATATCAGCACGACCGCCTCACTCACCCAAAACACGACAAAATTCGCATTGGTTACATTTCGCCGGATATTCGCCGCCACGTCGTCGCCTTCTTCAGTTATGCATTTTATAAATGTTACGATAAGAGTAAATTTGAAGTTTACTGTTATCCAAAATGTCAAGAAGACCGCGCGTCACAGGAATTTAAAAATGGCGTCGATGGCTGGAGAAATATTTTATTTGATACTCCAAAACAGGCGGCTGAGAAAATCAAGAACGATGAAATTGATATTTTGGTTGACTTGTCTGGTCATACTGCCAATAATACTTTGCAAGTTATGGCATATAAACCAGCACCGATTCAGATTTCGGCAATTGGCTGGTTCAATTCAACCGGACTAAAGACAATTGATTATTTCTTGTGTGATAAATTCACTGATCCAGAAGGGCTGAACGATGATTTCTTTAGTGAAAAGATTTTGCGTCTGCAGCACAGTCATTTTTGTTATATGTGGCACGATGCGCCAACAGTTGTAAATCCGGCGCCGTGCACTAAAAATAAATATATAACTTTCGTCAGTTTCAATAACTTTGCAAAAGTTACTGACGAGACCTTACGTGCGTGGAGCAAAATCATCAACTCTGTTCCAAATTCTAAACTCTACGTTAAAGGTAAGGCATTTAGAACGACTTACGGTATAAACGACGCTAAACAGCGTATGGAGGCCGCTGGTTTGCCGCTTGACCGAATGATTATTGAAGCTGACGAGCAGGATTATCTTAAAAAATATTCTCAAACGGACATTGCGTTGGATACTTTCCCATATCCAGGCGGTGGCACGACTTGCGACGCATTATATATGGGCGTACCGGTTATCACTTTGATTGGTGAGCGTCATAATTCGCGCTTTGGTTATTCACTTTTACATAATATTGGTCTTGACGAACTCTGTGCTCACTCTGAGGAAGAATATATCAAAATAGCGATTGATTTGGCTAATAATTGGGATAGAATCCGCGAGTATCACCTTACACTGCGCCGTAGAATGAGGCAATCGCCTATCATGAACGATATCATTTATATGGCTGAGGTCGAGAACGCTTACGAAAAAATTTACAACGCCTGGATTAATGGAGAAGCATTGCCAGACTTTCCACAAGATGAGCCGACACCGACAGCAGAAGATGCCGAAAACTATTATAAACGTGCACTTTCATATATAAATGCCGAAGAAGGTTTTTATGATAACAAGTTTAAAGATCAAGTCAACATTAAGCGTGCAGTATATTGGCTTGAGCGGGCAGCAGAAGTTAAAGATAATCAAAATAAAAATTTAGCTGATATTTATTTACTGCTTGCTAAGTCACGTCAACACCTTAATAATTATGCCGGGGCTTATGAAGCAGTTTGCAATGTGCCGAATTATATAAATTTAAATAATAATGACGACAATGATGCTTCGGTGTCTGAAAGTCAGAATAACGTTGCAGAAGTAGACGCAAAATTTGTTAAACGTTATCATACAATACGTGCTGAGATTGCCCAGTTAAATGGAAATAATACTGATGCCGTTGAAAATTACGATCGGGCAGTCGGTCTCACGTCCAATAATTTGGGAGAGCAGGCGGACTTATTCAGCCGAACAATTAATGCACTTCATTTTCTGGATATTTCAACTGACGATCTTATTTCGAGTAACTTTGAGTATCAGAATTTATTTAAACATATTACTCCTTACAATCGTTTTAACAAGGTTGACGGCATAATAAAAGGTGAACGCCGAATGAAAGTTGGCTATTTGTCGCCTCATTTTAAGAAAAGTGATACATTTGCGTTTGTATATGGCATTTTTGCCTGCCACAATAAAAACCGCTATGAGGTTACAGCCTATGCACTCAATGCTGAAGAAGACCCATTTACTGCGGCTATCAAACCGGTTGTAGAACACTTTGAAAATGTAAGTAATTTAACGATTGAACGGCTTGCTCAAAAGATTCGCAATGATAATATTGATATCTTAGTTGACCTCGCTGGTCACTGTGCCAACACTGGCCTTTCCGCACTTGCATACAGACCGGCCCCAGTTCAGATTTCTGGCGTAGGTGCACTTTCTTCAACAGGATTAGACAATGTAAACTTCTTTATCACCGACAAATTACTTGATCCTCCAAACCAGCACGATAAATGGTTTAAGGAAAGACTAATTTATATGCCAAGTCAGATTGCCTATGCAAGCAACAGTGAGGCTCCAAAACCGATACCTGCGCCGTCACTTGAGTTTAATCACGTAACGTTTGGGGCTTTCCACAGTTATAAACGAATAAATGATGATATGCTTAAAGTTTGGAAAGAAATATTAAATCGTGTGCCAGATTCCAAACTCATTATGCGTGCTGAAGAATTTGTCAGCGATTCGTTGGTCGATTCAGCTTATACACGTATGAAGGATATTGGATTTAATATGGACAATGTGCTTTTCCAGCCATTACTGAATGATTATATTAAAAATTTCCTGCAAATTGATATTGCGCTGGATACATTCCCAGCTTCTGACGCTGCCTCAACGTTTGATGCGCTGTATATGGGCGTACCAGTTATCACTTTCTACACGGATCGCCGCGATACACGTACAGCTTTTGGCATTTTAAATAGCGTAGGACTTGGAGACTTTGCAGTAAATGATATAAATGAATATATCAATCGTGCTGTTACTTTGGCGAACGATAAAGAGGGTCTTAATCTTTTGCATAAAAATCTCCGTAATATGGTTCAAAAATCCGAAGCAGTTCAACCTAACCATTATGTTAAAGTTTTAGAACAGTATTACGAATATATTATCCGCCAATTATAGCCGGCCACAACTTCTAATTGATAATGATAAATCAGGAATGATGAATTAGGAATAACAATCACCTCTTCAATGCAGTATTCCTAATTCTTAATTCCTCATTAATATTGGTTTGGAGTTTAATATGTCAGATAATGAAAAAGAATTTACTTGTATGACACTTGATTATGTGTTGCGCTTTAAGTGTGATGGATTAACGTGTAAAGCCAGCTGCTGCAAAGGCTATCAAGTTGATATTGACAGACAGACTCACGAAAAGTATAAATCTAGTACTAATAAAAAACTGCGTTCAAAGATTTTGGACAGTTTATATTGGAATCCGGCAAGTAAAACTTATCGTATGAATCTCAAGAACAATGCCGTTTGT
>JAFUTM010000341.1 GCA_017484235.1 Selenomonadaceae bacterium | reverse complement strand
GAAAAACAGCATACGCCTGTGCAACGGAAGAAGTGCGCCCAATTTTTACGGGCTGCTGTTTAGAAATAGCCGGCAATTCCGTGTCAATGGTTGCAACTAACACACATAGGATTGCGATTATGAAAGAAAATATTGCAGAAAGTCTGGACAATATAACGATAATTATTCCGTCTAAAACGCTCACTGAGTTGAGTAAAATGCTCGGCACGGCAGAAAATGTACAAATCGAATGTTCCAATAAAAATATCAGCTTTACATTCGACAATATTTATATGACTTCGCGACTGCTTGACGGCGCATTTCCTTCTTATGAAAAAGTCATTCCAAAAGAATCAGCTACGATTGCAACCATCAACGTTGCAGAGATGCTGTCCGCAGTTGATCGTGTAGCACTTATTTCTAAAGAAACAGAATACAATACCATTCGTTTTATATTTTCACAGAACGGAATTAATATTTCTTCTGACAGTCCAGACGTTGGTCGTGCAGAAGAACAAATTAGTGCAAAGGTCGAAGGACCGGATTTAGACATTTCATTCAACTTTAGATATATTACAGAAGTCCTTAGAGTCATTGATACTCCAGAATGTGTTATGAAACTCAATCAGCCGCTTAGTCCGGTTGACCTGCGCGAAAAAGACAATAATAATTTTATTTATATTGTCACTCCGGTTAGAACTAATTAACTGTATAAGTGATTACAATGATAAAAAGAATATCTATTTTAATAATATTTTTATTGATTGCGGTTGGATATTTTATCGGAAGTTATTTCGTTGACTTTGCTTTGAAGCGCGGCAACGCAGACGATCCTAATGCAATACCTGCAGCGTGTGAAAGTATTCACGATGCGTCGAGGACAGTGCCTCCAATGCCAGCTGCACCAAATAAAAAGTGGAATATAACTTCTGCGGATAATTTAAATTTGTATGCAGATTATTTTTTGCCTGATTCTTCTAGTCATAAGTGGGCTGTATTGGTGCACGGTTATGGTCGAGACCGCCGATTTGCCTATGATTATGCTGAAGAATATTTGAAACGTGGTTATAATGTTCTCATTCCAGACTTGCGGGCGTCCGGTGAGAGTGAAGGTACTTATTTGACTATGGGCGCAAAAGAAAGCGACGATATTTTAATTTGGATAGATAAAATAATTAATGAAGATTCGCAGGCGGAAATCATTCTGCACGGTGTATCAATGGGCGCAGCAACTGTTATGCTGACGGCCGCGAAAGAGACCTCACCCAACTTAAAAGCAGTGATAGAGGATTGCGGTTATACAAGTGCGTATAGTATGTTTACTATGCAGCTTGATGAAATTTTTAACTTGCCAGCGTTTCCAATTATGGATTGTGTCAACATTGTAACGGAAATAAAAACCGGCGTTCCTTTATCTAAGGCTGCGCCGATTGATGTAATTAAAAATATTAAGGTGCCGATAATGTTTATTCACGGTACTGCTGATAAGTTAGTTCCTTATAATATGATGCAGGAGTTGTATAATGCCTGTGATGCACCAATCAAGGAAACGTTGACCTTTGAGGACGTAGGACACGCCGATGCTAAAAGTTCCAATCCAGATTTATATTTTAGTAAAATATTTTCATTTTTAGATAAGTATGCTGATTTGCATTGATAGTGATGAATAATAATTGTGCTGCATATATTAATTAATTTGGCATCCGCATTTTTGCATTACTAATAATGCAGCGTCGTGTGCTTCTTGAGACGAGCCGGCGCAGCAGCTGCTGTCAATTATGATATTTTTTTCTGGATAAAATGCTTTTATTAAGAGGGCGTTGCTTATTACACAGATATCCGTGCAGAGTCCACACAGCTCAACGTCATCGTATTTTTTTAACATTGAAGGCAGTCTTGTGCTTCCGAATGACGCTTTTTCAATGACTTGACCTTTTTTGGCAAAAGGCTCTATTTCCGGCACAAGATACCAGCCTGGCGTATTTTTTATACAGTGAGTTATTGGTAAAAATCTGCCTTCAGCTGTTTCCAGATAATTGGCTTTATGTGTGTCCTGAGTGAAAATTAAATCGTTTTGTATGTTTTTGAGTTTATTAACTAATTGAGGAATCATTGATTGTGCCTGAGTAGAGCCTAAGGCTCCATCTACAAAATCGATTTGCACATCTACAACAATTGTAACTTTCATTTTATCTACCGCCTTTGTCTATGATTATAATTCGATTTTAAAAGACTAATAAACAAAAGTCAAGCATTAATTAATAATTAGGAATGACGAATGAGAAATTAGGAATTAAAAATTATCAAACTTTTAATTAAGCATTACGGATTACGAATTAAGCATTAAATAATTCCTCATTCCTAATTCATAATTCATCATTATTTGGAGGTATTTTATGGATAAGCCATTGGTTGGCGGACAGGCAGTGATTGAAGGCGTAATGATGCGTGGCTTCGGCAAAGTGGCAACTGCTGTCAGGGAACCTGGCGGATCAATTGCTGTTGAAGTTAAGCCCGTCAACTCTATAAGCGATCGTTACCCAATTTTAAAAAAGCCATTTCTGCGTGGCTCCGTATCATTATTTGAATCGTTGATATTAGGACTAAAGTCGTTGTCTTATTCGGCCAAAATGGCGGGCGAAGAGGACGAACAGCTTACAGATAAAGAAATGGCTGGTACTATCGTTTTAGCACTTGTTTTAGCTTCAATATTATTTATTGCCATTCCAACTGGTGCTGCTAAATTTTTCCATACGATAACAGATGAT
>JAFUTM010000340.1 GCA_017484235.1 Selenomonadaceae bacterium | reverse complement strand
CACTTCATTTTAATTATAT
The DNA here is from genome assembly GCA_017484235.1 of Selenomonadaceae bacterium. Classification (GTDB taxonomy): domain Bacteria; phylum Bacillota; class Negativicutes; order Selenomonadales; family Selenomonadaceae; genus Quinella. The sequence continues at coordinate 1,589 of JAFUTM010000340.1, read as the reverse complement.
ATTATTAATATAATACTCAATCATTTATTGTATCTGAAGAAGAATATCTGACGTAACAAGCTTTGCCTCGTTCTTTTGACTCATAAAGTGCTTTGTCTGCTAGTAAATAAAGGTTATTAAAATCGTAACCAGTGGCATCTGTTCCAATGCCGATGCTGCAGGAGAAATGTTCAGCTGAGTGTATCTTTAAAATATGAAGTTCGTGCAAAATTTCCTGTGAGATTTCATCTGCTCGATGAAGGACGCTTTCAGTCATTCCAGGCATAAATACCATAAATTCATCTCCGCCAATTCTGCCGATTATGTCTTTCGTTCTAAAAGCACGAGTCAAAATATGTCCAAATGCTTTTAAGACTTCATCGCCAACTTGATGGCCATAATTATCATTTACGTGTTTAAAGTTATCAAAATCTAAAATTAAGAGTACAGACACTTCATCAGGCCTTCTACGAAGGATAGCTTTTTGAACTTCATCTTCAAAGGAACGCTTATTATAAAGACCAGTTAATAAATCACGTTTACTTTTATCCGTAACTTCATAAAATTCTTGTGAAAACATATCAACGTGCCAGCGAATAAATACAAACACAGCAAAGAGAATGACAATCATAATAAACACTGTTGTCAAAATATAATTTCTTATAGTTGCATTGAAGCTGTCCGCTGATTGCGACGCCATAAGTGCTCCGATTATCGCGTTATTGCTTTCTTGGCGAATAGGAATAACATATGCCTGACACATTTGACCATTAATTTTGATATTCCGGCACCAAAGCTGCGCTCCTTGATTCAGAGTATATTCTTTGATGCTGTCAATTGCTGATGTTTCAAGTGTACGATTGCCATTTTCGTTTAATACAGAGGTCATTTCCGGTATATCTCTAAAGAAAAACGTAATATCTACATACGTCTGCTTTTTTAATTCATCTACAATCAAAGTTTCCTCAGAAACATTAAAATTCATACCACGCCAAACATTGCCGTCATCTTTTCTGCCATAATCGCCGTAACCTCTGCTGGAATACAAAGCTAAAGCGGCGAGAGCCGTTGATTTTAAGTGACCTTCCTTTTCGGTATAAAGACTTGATCTAAATTGAGTAAATCCGATTATTAGTGAAATAATAGCAAATATTATAATAGGAATACAATTTGCCAGTAAAAGTTTTGTGCTGTATTTCATAAAATATCACCTACATGGCATCTTTTTTGATAACATTTATGCCTGTATCAATTTTTGTATTTTTATCATTATAATTACCAGTTAATGCTTGTACCGCAATTTTTATGCCTTTATAACCCATAAGTTTAGGATTTTGCTGCATAACGGCGTAGACAATTCCGTCATATACCAAAGAAAGTACGGCATCAGAAGTATCAAATCCTATAATAAGCTGTTTTGCCTCAGCCTCTTTCATAGCTTTGCCAAGAGCCAGAGTCGTCATCTCATTAGATCCGAAAAAGGCGGCATAATCTGGATTATTTTTTACAAAATCCACTATTCTTTGCGGATTGTCTTCCATATAGAACGTTTCAGTTACTGTAAAATTCGTATTTGCAAATTTTTCGCGAAAGCCTTCTATCCTCAAGTT
>JAFUTM010000339.1 GCA_017484235.1 Selenomonadaceae bacterium | reverse complement strand
CTTCCAAGTTGTAGAATAACTTTTCTTGTGCCGCCAGGGATATTGATTATTTAATCCCTTTTCTCTTGCCAATTTTGTGGCAGCTCTAGCGGTTACATATTTCTGTACGACAGCCTGGACACTTTGAGAGTTGATTGCATATATGCCTTTTGTGGCTTCAAACAGCTCCTTATCTGAAATCCATTATCCATTGTGGTCTTTGCGATATTCTTTCTGCAAATCCAATACTTTATTGTAGACCATTGCCGAGATTCGATTGCAAGCAAAGAGTTTATCAAGATTTTCTCTGCTGCTTTTGAAGTCTGTTTTAATTGTGCGTTTCACTTTTTCACCTCACTTTCGAGATGATTATAGCACATCATCATTTTCTATTTTTGGGTGCCGCTTCATCGCCATAGTTAAAACTAAGGGTTTTCGCGATTAATTTTGGTAAGCTCTGCCGATTCGTTCGGCCACATCTTGTACTTAATTTCGAACACATTAATTATCCACTTTGCCTAAAACTCCATCTTTAAACGGTTCAACGACTTTTAGTTTGACAATTTCGTTGAGCGGTACATCATCTTCAGTATAAACCTTGACATACTCGCCGCTGTATCCTTCTGTATAGCCGCCCTTTTTAACTTCGGTCAGGACCTCAACTTTTTTGCCCTGTAAACTTTGGCGATACGCTAAGTTCTTTTTCGTAGCCAGAGAGATTACATAGTTTACACGAGCTTTTTTCTTTTGCGAGGCAATCTGAGTCATCTCAGCCGCAATTGTACCAGGTCTCGGTGAATAACCAAAGACGTGCATATAATCAATTGGCATTTCTTCCAAAAATTTCATAGTTTCTCTAAACATTGGCAGCGTCTCACCGGAAAAGCCAAGTATGACATCTGTGCCAATAGTTATTTTAGGTATTTCAGACTTGAGGCGTTCGACAACCTGTTTAAAATCGGCCGTCTTATAAGGTCGGTGCATCATCTCAAGAACGGCGTCCGAGCCACTCTGCAATGGAATATGAATATGTTTACAAAGTCTGGGCTTATCGCGCAGCAGTTCAATTATATCATCAGTCATAGAGTTAGGATTTATGGACGACAGACGAATCCTGGCTTTAGTGCTGCTCAACACCGTCTTTATCGCATCCGCCAGTGACGATCCAGTATCTTTGCCATACATTCCTAGATTTATTCCTGTCAGAACAATTTCTTTATATTTGGAAAGCTGTTTACATTCTTTTTTTATACTTTCAAGGCTGCGACTGCGTGACTTACCTCTGACGGTCGGTATAACGCAGTAAGTACAGCCACCGTTGCAGCCGTCTTGAATTTTAATAAAAGCACGCGTCTTGCTGGGCGTATGCGGAAGTTCTTCATATTCGGTCGCAAGTTCAGGGATAGTAACTTTTTCAGTCTCACCGAATATTTTGTCATATGCAGTCAACTCAACTTTTGGTTCATCGACCATAGCTTCAACTTTATCAACAATACTCTGCCGCTGAGCTGTTCCAATTATAACGCGAACGCCCATCTGTTTAAGTTCATCTGGTGAAAGCTGACCGTAACAGCCCATTATTGCCACTTCAGAGCCATTTTTTAAAGCTCGACGTATCGCCTGACGGCTTTTCGCTTCAGCTTCAGTCGTCACACAGCAAGTATTTATTACAACTACGTCCGCTCCACGTTTTACGATTTTGTGACCGCGCTGTTGAAATAATTCTGCTATTGATTCAGATTCAACCATATTCACTTTGCAGCCAATATTTTCAATTTGTATCTTCATAATGTTACCTACTTTTTAATAATATTATGTTGCTCAAGCAGCGGATTCCAATAACTGCATTTTTGAGAGCGTGATGAAAACAGAGCGTATCATTTTTGTCCTTTCAGGTATTGGCATAACTCGTGACCGAAACAGATTAAAAATAAACTGCGCACATAGCTCGGCTTCTCGTTTAGTGACCATTTGATGTTCAAGCAAAAAATCTATCATGGATTTTATATACTCGAACTCGGTTTCATTGTCTATTTTACTCAACATATCTTTGTAAATCGCTTGTTTGGTTTTTGTGTTTTCAATATTGAATGGTGTATTTACAATCTTGTCTTCGTCTTCAGTCTCAACAACAGTGATACGAATATAACCACCCAGACCGCGCCTTGATTCAACAGTGAAGCCCTTATCGTGCGTAAAACGTGTACTCAATACATAGCTGATTTGAGACGGCGCACAAGAAATGATATTTGCCAGTTCCGTACGCTTTAATTCAACTTTGCCGTCCTTCTGTTCAGACAGCTGCTGTCGAATGTAATTTTCTATAGCATCAGCGATATTATTTACCATTTTAATCACCTACTTTATTAGTCGACATTTTTTGTTAATTTATTAAATCGACTATTTGACATATTATATTTGACTTTTTGATAATTTGCAAGCATTTTTTGTAAAAATTAATAAAGTTAATGTTTGTCTTTTATATAAAAGTATCTTTCGTAATATAATAGATTGCAAACGGAGTTTGAATATGCTAAAATGAATAAGCTTATATAAATGTGATAAATGGAGGAAAACGATATGATTATAGTAATGAAGCCGAATGCAACTAAAGAGAACTTGGATAACGTAACTAAACGTTTAAATGCTCTCGGATTGCGGGCGCATTTATCCGAAGGCGAAGAAGTTACAATAGTAGGTGTAATTGGCGACAAAAAGACGATAGCTAACCTTGAGATGAATATGATGGAAGGTGTTGACAAGACCGTCAGAATAACCGAAAAGTATAAAATGGTCAGCCGCAATTTTAATCCGCAGAATACGATTATTGATGTCGACGGCGTTAAAATTGGTGGTGAGCAGCTTGTGATTATGGCTGGACCGTGCAGCGTTGAGAGCCTTGAGCAGCTTCGCGAGTCGGCAAGAGTTGTTAAAGCTGCCGGCGCACAGTTCTTGCGCGGTGGTGCCTACAAGCCGCGTACTTCGCCATACGATTTTCAAGGCTTAGGCGTTGATGGTTTAAAGATGCTCCGTCAGGCGGCAGATGAGAATGGACTCAAAGTCATAACTGAAGTCGTTGACAAAGATGATATTGCAATGATTGAAGAATATGCAGATATACTGCAGGTCGGCGCACGTAATATGCAAAATTTTCAGATGTTAAAAGCACTTGGCAAAGCTAAAAAGCCGGTCCTGCTCAAACGTGGATTATCGGCAACGATAAGTGAGTGGCTGAACGCGGCTGAGTATATTATGACGGGCGGCAATGAAAAGGTTATCTTCTGTGAACGAGGAATACGTACGTATGAGACATTTACACGCAATACACTTGACCTCAGTGCAGTTGCGGCGATAAAGGAATTGTCACATTTGCCGATTATCGTTGATCCGAGTCACGGCACCGGACGCTGGCAAATGGTAAAACCTATGGCACGCGCAGCGGTGGCAGCCGGTTGTGACGGTTTAATTATAGAAGT
>JAFUTM010000338.1 GCA_017484235.1 Selenomonadaceae bacterium | reverse complement strand
GGTGCAATTCCAAATTCACCGGAATACCATAAATTTGTGGAAGAGATTGCAACAGAAAATTCATATCAAACGCCAAAGACAGCAATACCGATGTACTATTTAATATCAGCATACGGAATGTTTGGAAAAATTTTCGAATCACCCTCTGCAATCGCCAATCCGAACTTTCCAGATCCGCCAAGTCCAGTGCCGATATATAAATATACGAGAGATAATCCGGCAAGTTTAATGCCGTTCTTGGTATGGCACACTGTTCCTGAAGCCGTTTGCTATGAAGTAGAACTTCTGTCTGCACCGCCGGAAATTGAAGGCGGCATATCACTTTCAAAGACATTTCATTTAGCAAGTACGCGGCAAGTATTCACTAATGGCTGGCAAGCGGATTTACGTCCTTATCAAAACTATTTTACAGTTTACTGGCGTGCCAGAGCATTAGGATTCCACCACGAGCCAATCGGAGAATTTTGCGAGGCGCAACCGATTGTTTTTGATGCCTCTTTGCCATTGCCCAACTGCCCGCTCATAAACGATTTTGAAATGATGCCTAATTTTAAAGAACCTTTGTATCCTGTTTATGAATGGATTCCAATTAATGCGCCAGTGGCAAAGTATGAAGTAGAGCTGCTTGATCATAAGCCGCCAATTGAAAATGATGTTGAACCGTCACCTGACAGTTTGTGGCGGCAGACGAGTTTGGATACTTCGAGCTGTTATGATGAATATGCGCGTCCATTTGCCGGCGACTATTATTGGCGTGTACGTGCTCTTGACGCTAATGGCAACCCTATCGGCACCTGGTCAAATTCTCAAAAATTTACAGTCGAGGCATATAATGATGGTGTTGATGTTGCTGTTTTTGGTGACAGCATTTCTCACGGCGGCGGCGCGGTTTCATATTCACCTTACTCGCTGGAGTATAGTTATTTGACTTATTTTGATTTTCCTGCGGTTAATCTGTCACGCAGTGGAGATACTTCTCATACTTCGCTTGAACGATTTGATGATGATGTTTTGCGTTTCCAGCCCAAAAACTTAATAATATTGACTGGAACAAATAGTCTCCGTGCGCCATACATAAATGCAGATGCTGTAATCGAAGACCTTAGAGAAATTGGAAATAAATGTCATCAAAATAATATTAGGCCAATATTTTTGACACTTATGCCAATTAATCCGCCTAATATTAAAAGTACATTTCAAACGGATACTGATCCAAACTGGCGTGAAAAACTTAATCAGATAAATGGTTTTATTCGCAGTCAGCAGTATTACATTGATTTAGAGCCTTACTTTTATGATGCGACAAACACTAAGTTAGATGATCGACTGTCAGTTGACGGTCTTCACCCTGATATAAGAGGCAAAATGATGATGGCGGAAATTATCAATCAGCATCAGTATTTGTTTCTCAAAGATTAAAGCTGTTTTTCATTAAAAATTTTGCTTTTTAATAATAATTAGTATTTAATAAAAAAATTTTCAAAACTACTTGCAAAATTGTTGTTAATATTTATAATAAAATTATAGTATATGCAATCATTAAGATTTCATTAATATTTCATCAAATATTTAAGTAAACTCTCTAAAAAGACGATAAAATTGTAAAGATAAAATCGTTTTAAAGAGGTGTTTATGATGAAACTTTGGCAAATAATTTCGGCACAATCTTCACAAAATATGCTTTATTCACAGTCGAATGAACCAAATGATTTTACAACAACAGCTAAATCAGATTATGCGAAGATACTCGCAGAAAAAATCGCCAACGCAAGAAATGATATGGAGCAGATGTCTGCAGTTCAAGAACAACTTGACGAGATTGCAGAACTCCACGAAGAACTTACCGGCAGGCAGCTAGATGACGAATCTAATTCCAATTCTAGTTCTAGTGAAGCAGTCGAAACTATTAAAAAATTTATGCCGGACGGCTCAGTTTTAATTATGACGGTTAAAGGCGGTGAGGTTGTTGAACAATTCAAGAAGAAACCTCATCTTGTGGCAGTAGCCGATCCTTCGGCACCACCAACACCGTCTGGAAATGTTGCAGTGACAATGAAAGTAAAACCGCAACTTGATTTGTTTAATCTAATTTAGGTTGAACATTATTGATGATTAAATATTGTTGGCGATTAGTCTGCGTTAATATAGATTAGGTGTTCATTTTTGATTAAAGGAGGTTTTAACATGGATGTAAGTGCAATTAATGTGCAGTCAGGTATTAATGCTTATTCTGCTATTAGCAATGCAAACAATACCAAGAAAGCTGACGCTTCTGCTAATCAAGAAGATCAACAAACTAAATCGACTGACGTAGGCGAAGCCTATTCAGTTGAAATTTCTGACGAAGCCAAAGAAGCACAACAAACCAAAGGCTTAACTTCTGACCAAGTTCGTGCGCTGCAAAATGACATTGCTGTCAGTCAGCAAACAATGCTGAATATGATGATTCAAGCGTTACAAGACAACAATGATAAATTGCAGGGCTGGCTTGATGACGGCGTAGGCATACTGAATTTTGACGGTGTTCAAATTGATGCGTCAAGATTCGGACTGCCAGAAGTTGCAACCAATCCTGAAGATGCAGCCAAAGCCGTTGCAGATGATGGTGATTGGGGCGTAGATGCAGTTGCATCACGTATCTTTGATCTTGCAGATGCTATTGCTGGCGGAGATCCAGATAAACTGGCGACTATGCGTGCTGCAGTTGAAGAAGGCTTCAGTCAAGCCGGAATTGCCTGGAACAATGCAACTGGCTTAAATGAAATGCCGGACATTACCGAAAAAACTTATAACGAAATAATGAGCCGGTTTGATAAGCGTGCCGAAGAACTCGGAGGTATAGCTTAATCAGCAATGTAAACTATTAAGGTTATAAATTGAAATACGTCCACCAACGTAACGATTTATAACACGAAAAAAAATTAAAAAAATAAAAGTACTTTATTGCCACACATAATAAGTACGGTTATGACAAGAGGCAGAGTTAATTAATATCAACACCGGAAAAATGGTTTAATCCACCAATTAAAACATTTTTCTGATATTAAAGAATAATGCAGCTTGTTGTACGATCAATTAAAAGTGCAGATGAAATAAGTCTGCATTTTTAATTGCTTTTTTATTGCTCAAAATGTTAAAATATGACATATCGAAATGAATAAAATAAATTTAAATTGGAGTTTGATTATGGAAGATGTAAAATCAATAAAAGCTGAATTGAACGATTTAAGAAAACAAATTCGTCGTCACAATAAAAAATATTATGAAGATGACAATCCGGAAATTTCCGACTATGAATATGATAAATTGATGCAGCGGTTAAAACAGCTTGAGTCAGCTTATCCAGAATTTATCACAAGCAGTTCACCGACTCAAATGGTTGGCGGCAAAGCTAAACGTACGGCCGGCAAGTTAGTTGACCACGATGTGCCAATGCTTTCTCTTCAAGACGTGTTTTCTCGTCAAGAAGTCGATGATTTTGTAAACTCTATGATTGAGAAGTTAGATTCACCTGAGTTTGTTGTCGAAGAAAAGATTGACGGGCTGTCACTGGCGCTGCGTTATAATCACGGCGAATTAACACAGGCGATAACGCGCGGTGACGGCATTCATCAAGGCGAAGATGTCACTGAAAATGCACGTGTCATTTCTGATGTCGTCACGCAAATTAAAGATGCGCCGGCTTATTTTGAAATTCGCGGCGAAGTTTATATGACACGTAAAAATTTTGAGGCGGTCAATGCTCGCCAGGAAGTGCTTGGACTAAAAATATTTGCCAATCCGCGCAATTGTGCAGCCGGTACTCTCAGACAACTTGACAGTCGCATCGTTAAGGAACGCAATCTGTCGATGTTTGTATTCAATTTACAGGCAGTTAAATTTGATGACAATAAAAATTCTACAGATTTATTTACTCCGCAAGAAAGTCTTGATTTTGATTACTCGTCCACTCAGCCTAAACATCTTACACTTTCAAGTCATACAGAGGCATATGACTTTATGAAGCGAAGCGGTATAAAGATAATTCATAATTATAAAGTGTGCCGGACAGCAGACGAAGTTTGGGCGGCCATTGAAGCCATTGGCAATGCACGCGGCGAACTCGACTATGACATTGACGGTGCCGTAGTTAAAATTAATTCATTTGCCGACCGTGAAATTTTGGGCGCAACCTCAAAGTTTCCGCGCTGGGCAATTGCTTACAAATATCCGCCTGAAGAAAAAGAATCCGTCTTACGGCACATTGAATTATCTGTTGGCCGCACTGGTCGTATCACACCGACTGCTGTCTTTGATCCTGTTTATCTCTGCGGCACTAAGGTTGAGCGTGCAACTCTGCACAATCAAGATTTTATCGACTCATTAGACATAAGAATTGGCGACACTATAAATGTCTATAAGTCCGGCGAAATTATTCCAAAGATTAAATCCGTTGTAAAATCAAAACGTCCAGATAATGCCGTGCCCTACAAAATTGGTGATACCTGCCCTGCCTGTGGCCAAAAGGTTGAACGTGATGAGGACGCCGTTGATTATCGCTGCGTCAATCCAAACTGTCCTGCCCAGATTGAAAGTCACATTTTAAATTTTGTCGGGCGCACGGCAATGGACATAAAAGGTCTCGGTGAAATGGCAATTCATAATCTGATTGAAAAGGGATACATTAAAAGCATTGTTGACATTTATAAACTCAAAAATCATCGTGACGAATTAATTACAAACAAAATTCTCGGCAAAGATAAAAATACTGATAAAGTTTTGTTGGCAATTGAAGACAGCAAAAATAATAATCCGATTAAATTATTAACTGGACTTGGCATTTTCGGCATTGGAACGGCTGCCGCCCGCGATTTAATCAATAAATTTCTCTCCATTGAAGCCATTGCCAATGCAACTGAAGATGAATTAAAAGATGTGCCTGATCTCGGCGAAGTCAGTGTTAAACATATTCGTGATTTTTTTAGTGATGATACTAATAAAAAAATCATTGATGGACTTAAAGAACTTGGACTCAATATGCAAATTGAAAAATCTGCAGATAATTATAATGAATTGATAAGCGGCAAAATTTTTGTGTTGACCGGCACGCTGGAACACTTTACGCGCAATGACGCAGCTAAATTAATTGAATCATTGGGCGGCAAAGTCAGCGGAAGTGTATCTAAAAAAACGGATTATGTTATTGCTGGTGAAAGTGCCGGTTCCAAACTTCAAAAGGCAATTGAATTAAATATTAAAATTCTCAACGAAGATGAATTTAAACGCTTAATTAGTGGTTGATTGTTGATAGTTAATATTTTTTGCTTAGTCAAAATTTTTTAAAGTTACAACTTCTTTTTGTTCGGTCAAAAAGAAGCAAAAACCCGCCTCACTAACTTCGCGTCACGCTCAGTAGCGTTCGGGTTGCGCTCACATCACGTTCGCGATTTTTGGAGTAATGTGGTTTATACGTCATATCACGTTCAAGCATTTTTAGCGATTACATGGGTTTTGTTATGTTAGAGGATTTTTATTTGTTCACTGTTATTTGTGTTTTTAATATTAAATAATAAAATTATAAATTGTATTGACGCGAAAAATAAATTGAGTTAATATATTAATATATCCAATGATAAAAAGAAGTGGCAAAACCACTCGAAGGAGGATTATGTATGAGTGATGAAAAACAAAAAGCTGAGTTGGACTTACAGGAAATAATCAAGCGTGCAGAATCGCAAACAAATTTTCCAGAAGTTCCACTTGATGAGTTCACTCCTCCAACTTACGAGGAATGGAAACAGGCGTGTATCGAATTGTTAAAAGGTGCTCCTTTTGAGAAGAAGATGTACACCAAAACCTACGAGGGTATCACATTTGAACCGATGTATTTCAGAAACACTACTGAAGACATTCTGCCAAAGAACGCATTTCCAGGTATGGATAATTACCTTCGCGGCGCACGTGCAAATGGTTACGTCAATCAGCCTTGGGGCATTGCGCAGGTTGCTGACGAAACTTCACCTGCTGAAAACAACGAAGTCCTCAAGCACGAAGTTGACAAAGGCTCGACAATTTACAATGTCAAAGTTGATACGGCAACACTTAAAGCAATTGACGCCAAAGATGCCGACAAAGTGGGCGATGTCGGTGTCAGCCTCACAACAATTGGCGATGTTGAAACATTGCTGAAAGATTTAAAACTTGATAAGTATCCACTCTATGTTTATGCTGGCGAATCCGCAGTTCCAATGCTGGCACTAATTGTTGCGGCAATCAAGAAGAATGGCGGCAAAGTCGACGCATTAAAAGGGTTTATTGGTGCTGATCCAATCGGTGAGCTTGCAGCTAACGGTAAACTTGCCCAAAGTCTCGACAAACTCTATGATGAGGCAGCAAGTGCCGCTAAATGGGCAGTTAAAAATGCATCTGGACTTAGAACGTTAATGGTTAAGTCTGACGCATACAGCAACGGCGGTGCTAACGACGTTCAAGAAATCGCTTATTCACTTGCTACTGCAGTTGCCTATATTCGTGCATTAATGGAACGCGGATTGACAATTGACGAAGCGGCAAGCCAGATTATGTTCGGCTTCTCAATGGGCGAAAATTTCTTTATTCAGGTCGCTAAACTCCGCGCAGTTCGTCCAATCTGGGCTGAAATTATTAAAGCCTTCGGCGGCAATGCAGAATCACAAAAAGCTCACGTACACGGTCGT
>JAFUTM010000337.1 GCA_017484235.1 Selenomonadaceae bacterium | reverse complement strand
TAAAAATTCTAAAAGTCGTCGCCATTGTGAAATTGAATTCTTCGGCGGTGAGCCGCTCATAAATCTCAACACGGTTAAAGCTGTGACTGAATATGTTCGGCAGCGTGAAGCTGAAACCGGCAAGATTTTCAAATTGACGCTGACAACCAACGGTATGTTATTGAACGATTCGGCAATTAAGTGGCTGAATGATAACAATATATCGCTGGTGTTGAGTCTTGACGGGCGCAAAGAAATTCACGATGCAATGCGTCCAGATTCTACTGGTCACGGCAGTTATGACCGCGCACTCAAAAATTTTAAAAATCTTGTTAAAAGCCGCGACGGTCAGAACTATTATTTTCGCGGTACTTACACTTAAAAAAATCTTGACTTTACCAATGACGTTTTAGACCTCAATGATAAAGGCTTTGATATTTTGTCAGTGGAACCGGTTGTCTTAAAAGATTCGCCGCTTGGTTTCACTGAGGCTGACCTGCCGCGTATTTTTGAAGAGTATGACAGATTAACAGAGGCTTATATTAACAGGCAGCGTGCAGGTCGCGGTTTCTTCTTCTTCCATTTTAATGTGGATTTATCCAATGGCCCGTGCGTTGCTAAACGCTTATCTGGCTGTGGTGCCGGACACGAATATTTTGCTGTCGACGTAAACGGTGATCTATATCCTTGTCATCAGTTTGTTGGGCGCGATAAATACAAACTTGGTGACGTGTTCAACGGTGTAATCGACGCTCAAAACTGGACAGATTATTTTAGGCAGTCACACGTTTTAAATAAACCTAAATGCCGTACTTGCTGGGCAAGATTTTACTGCAGTGGCGGCTGCCACGCTAACGCCGACTTATTCAATGACGATATACGCAAGCCTTATGAGGTGGGCTGTGAGATACAAAAGAAGCGTTTGGAGTGTGCAATATACGTTCAAAGTATAATGCAAAATTAAAAATCCACAATGCACAACAAAATTAAATCTTGCATTGTGAACTTTATATAGATTAATTAATTTACTTCATTGGCAGTGAGAAGTGCTTCAATTTTAATGTCGTGCCTCTTATTAAGGTCAATGAATTCATTTTTTATTGTCTGCACTATCGGCAGCGACGTAACGCGGCTTTCATCAATGTAAACGATTTTAGCACGCTGTCCATCTGATAGACCAACCCAGTTGCCATTTAACGAATGACACAACTTGCTAATGAACAATATACTATATTTTGTATCGAGTTTACCATTTAATACGTCTTCATACAGAATTTTAAATACATCGAAAGGCGAGTTCCTCTTTGCATATGAGCGATTAGCCGCCATTGCATCGTAAATGTCCAAAATCGCCACTATCTTTGCATAATTACAAATTCCATCGGCTTTCAACCGATTGGGATAGCCACTTCCGTCACAGCGTTCGTGGTGCTGCAAAATTGCAAGCAGAACATCTTTATGCTGTTTAATAGCAGAAAGTTTTAGCATATCATAACCATAATCAACGTGCCGCTTAACTTTATCAAGTTCTTCTTTATCTAATTTACCGGTCCTTTCTAAAATTTCGCGCGGTACTTTCATTTTGCCAACTTCACTTAGCAAACCGGCCATTACCAATTCGCGAGTTTTATCCCAAGACGCTCGCATCCATTTTGCCATTAAGCCCGCCAATATTCCAACATTAGTCGCGTGATGAATCACATAATCGCCATCACGTGTCATATTGTGAATTTGAGACACTGCTGTTGCTCCGTCACAAAGTTCGTTGATATTGTCTTTGCTTATTACTTCTTCAAGATCGTTCATATCCAATGTGTTTTCGCGACCCAATTTATAATATATATTTTGAACTCGGCTGTATGTTTTTTTGTAGCGTTCCACATAATCGCCATCTAAAAGATACTCGTGACCGATAACGTCGGTGTGTATTTCTTCTTCTGGAACATCTATATATACTGAAAAAACGTTCTTGCCAGTTAGTGTTTTTATTTGATCCTTCGTCAGGATGGTGCCGCTCTTTATAAAGAGTTTTCCGACAAGATCAAGAACATTTCTGCCGACTTT
>JAFUTM010000336.1 GCA_017484235.1 Selenomonadaceae bacterium | reverse complement strand
TTGGAATTATTATTTTGATTATTCGTGTTGTTGGAGTTGTTATCGTTATTGTCGCCTTTATTGAGATTTATTTTATCAGCCATCGTCTCACCGCTCTCTCAAGGCTTCGTGCGTATATTTTCTAAATGGATCGAGGAAGAAGTCAACGATACGTTTTTCTTTGATTTTAATTTCAGCATTGACACTCATACCAACTGCCAAATTTACTTCTACACCTTCAATGTTTATGTCATTCTTAACTGGTCTGAGAAGCATTTTAAATTTGCCGTGTTTTTCAACATCTTGAGGGCTGTCCACAGCATCTGCACTGATTTCTTCAACTTCAGCAGTTACCATACCAAATTTTTGGAAATTAAAAGTAGTGACTTTAACTTCAGCTTCTTGACCAATTTTTATAAAACCAATGTCTTTATTATCAGCATAAACTTCAAATTGCAGGCCGACGTCAGCCGGTACAATTTGCATAAGAGGCTGCGCATCAGTCACAATACCGCCGACTGTATGAACTGACAGATTGTAAACTCGACCGCTTGTTGGTGCAACGATCGTTGCAAGTCTTGAATCTTCTTCCGCCTTTTTGATTGATTCCAATAGGCTGTAATATTCTTTTTTAGCTTCAACCAATGAAGTCATAATGTCTTTGCGATAAGATGCATCGACATTTGCCAAATTCTGTTCAGCTTCAGCGATTTCAGCTCGAATACTGGTCAATTCGTCTAACTCAGCCTGAGCATTTTTACGATATTCAATGGTTTCCTTTTGCTGTTCAAGCAGTTGAAATTCAGAAACCGCATTTTCATTGAGCAATTGTTGAAGTCGAGCTTCTTTATCTTCGGCAATTTGGAGACCTTCATTATATTTTTCGTAAGTCGCCTGCGTTGCCTGTAATCTGGCACGCTTTTGATCAATGATGTCCTGGCGCGACTGACGCTGTGTCCTGTAATCATTTGTACGACTTTGATAAAGCGCTAATTCTGCAGCTAAATCGTGAGCTTCCAGATCAGGATCACGTTCTGGTGTAAAAGACTGCCCAGTCAATTCAGCTGTTAATCTTTGAATATCAAGTTTGTAATAAGCTGCACGCTTTTTAAGGCTGTCATAATCAGCTGAAGTTGTCGTCGGATCAAGGACTATGAGGACGTCGCCTTCTTCAACTTCTTGACCTTCTACGACATTGATTTCTTTGATTATCCCCTTATTTTTAACTTGTACCGTCTTTGCCTGTCCAGCAGGTATAACCTTGCCAGCCGCAACAGCCACTTCGTTAATGTGACCTAAAAATGCCCACGCTAATCCAACGACTAACAGTGCTAAAACTGACCACATTACAAGTCGTCCTGTTGGCGAAGGAGGCGTTTCTGTGACTTCCAATATGGCAGGCAAAAACTCGGTTTCTTTTTCACGTTCTTCACCGTGTACCAGCCAATTCCAAAATTTCATTTATTTATCACCTCAACATCAATTACCAATTATTTATTTGCCTTCTTGTTGATTGTATAAGTAACGATACATTCCGTCCATTGCCAACAATTGAGCGTGCGTACCGGATTCAACAATCTCACCCTTATCTACAACAATGATTTTATCACATTTTCTGACAGCACTCAATCTATGAGCAATAATTAACATAGTACGACGTGCACCGATTGCCTCCATGTTATTAAGTATAATTCTTTCAGATTCATAGTCAAGTGCTGAAGTTGCCTCGTCGAAAATTAAAATTGGAGGATTAGCCAAAAGTGCGCGGGCAATAGCCACACGTTGACGCTGACCACCGGATAATGAATCGCCGCGTTCGCCGACTTTAGTGTCGTATCCTTCTTTTAATTCAAGAATAAAATCGTGTGCACCGGCAAGTCGTGCAGCGCGGATAATTTCGTCCATTGTCGCGGTCGGCCGGCTTACGGCAATATTATCGCGTACACTGGAATTAAATAGATAATTCTCCTGCATTACAACGCCAATTTGACTTCTCAGCCAGCCGAGATTTGCTTCACGTGTATTAACTCCGCCAACTATTATATCGCCCGATTCTGGAATATAGAGATTTTGAACTAAATTTGTAAGTGTAGACTTACCAGAGCCGGAACGTCCGACAATGCCAATCTTTTGACCTGGCGCAACAGTGAGATTTATACCTTTCAACACAAGTGGCAAGTCAACACGATAACGGAATGAGACATCGTGCATTTCAATTGATCCGTCAATTCTGTCGTCACCACGTTTGCCCATCTCTTTTACAATCGGTTCCATTCCAGTATTGAGAATATCGCCTATACGCTCAAGTGATAAGCCAACTTGTTGTACCTGCGGCCACATCGTTAAGAGTTTTGTCATCGGATCTAATGCCTGTTTTGAAATCATCTGAAATGCGATTAACTGACCAAGAGTAAACAAGCCGTCCATAACCATATGTCCGCCATACCACAGTATCGCCATAGAAATTGATACTTGGACAATACCGCTGAAAGCACCAATTACAAGGCGAAATTTTATGTTTTCAAAAGTAGTGCGAACGTAACGCGCCAGCAGATTTTCCCATTTATTTGTAAACTGAGGTTCAACTGCTAAGGCTTTAATTGTTTCAATATTCGTTATAGACTCAACCATAAAGGCGTTATTCGTTGCACCTGTACGCCATACCGCTTCTATTTTTCGCTTGATTATTGGAACTGCCCAAATATTTTGTACTAAGTAAAGCGGTATTGTAAGCAGCGCAATTAAAGTCAGCGGTACAGAATACCAAAACATAAATGCAATAAATACTATCGAGAAAAATACGTCTAAAACTGTCATCAGACCGGAGCCGGTCAAAAATTCACGTATTTGAGTCAGCGCACCGACACGCATCAGCGTATCACCAACACGGCGCCTCTCATAATAAGGCAGCGGCAGCGCTATTAGATGTCGAAATAATCTTGTACCAAGTATCGCATCCAATTTATTAGTAGTATGATTCAACAGGTAGGTTTTAATTAACGTTAAAAGTGACTGCATAAAGAAGAATACGCACATACTTGTACCGATAACCGTCAGTGTTGACATACCGTTATTACCGATAACTTTATCAATTATGACCTGCGTTATCAGCGGCATTCCTATGCCCATCAATTGTAAGAAGAAACTGGCGCATAAAACTTCAGACAGTGGCTTCTTATAACGTTTTAATACTAATAAAAACCAATCAACATTATATCTCTTTTTAAAATAAGTCCAACTTAAAGCAGCAGAAAAAACTAATAATTCATTAGTCCACGATTCCAAAAATTGTTTGACCGCCATTGCGGTTGGTTTCTTCTCACGCGGATCAAGCATCAAAACGACTTCATCATTTGCACTTCCAATCGTTACATATGCTCCATCCGTCATCTTAGCAATCGCAGGATATTCTATTTCTCGCAATTCATCAATCGTTGGTCTTATTACATTGCCTTTTACATTATATTTACTTGCAATTTTTTGTAGACGTTTCCAATCAAGCTGATCATCAGTCTCAGGATTTTTATCAAGAATTTCTTGCAAGTCTTTGGCTCCAAAATGCTGCAAAATCTTCACAATTGAAATTAATCCTGTACGATTTTCTATCATATTACCTTGTTCTTCAGGCATTTTTCATACATTTCTCCTCTCTTAATAACGAATAGTATATATATAAAACGGATATTTATTATCCATGAAAATTTAATTAGTCAATTAGTCAATCAATATAAGCTATTTTACTAATTCATAATGAATAAATCAAGTAAAATTTTAAAAATATATTAAAAATCATCAAAAAGCCGCTGTCAATCCACAGAAAGACAGCGGCAATTTGAATCCTATCACGGAGTCTAAAAATTAACGGAACTTGCGTTTGCGAGCCGCCTCGGATTTTTTCTTGCGGCGGACGCTCGGTTTTTCGTAATGTTCACGTTTACGGACTTCAGCGAGTGTGCCAGCCTTTTGGCAGGTACGCTTGAAGCGGCGGAGAGCGCTGTCGATGGATTCATTTTTTCCAACTTTAACTTCATTAGCCATAATAGTTCTACCCTCCCTCCGCTTAATGCTGTAACTATTCTACCATAGCAGTGACTAGACGTCAACGCTAATAGATGAAAAATCACTTAAAAATCACCTAAAACAAAATTAAAATATTAATGAATTTATTAGAAATTTTTAATGATACAAAACCATAAAAGCTTATGGCTTGATCAACCAGGCGGCCAAGTCATAGTCCGACCGCCGAGCATATGAAAATGTAAGTGATTAACAGTTTGTCCACCATCGTCACCCGTATTAACAACTATACGGAAACCACTTTTATCGATACTGAGATCACGAGCTACTTTTGGAATAACATCTACCAAAATATGTGATGCCAGTTCTTTATCTGAATTATCTAATTCGTTTAGACTGTCAATATGTTTCTTTGGTATTATTAAAATATGTTCTGGTGCTTTTGGATCGAGATCACGAAATGCAATTACCGTATCATCTTCATATACTACATTGGATTTTGCCTCTTTACTTGCAATTTTACAGAATATACAATCTGACAAGACTTTAGCCTCCTCTCTATTTCCAGTACTTAATTCGACGAAAAAATAAGTTTTCCTTCAATTATTAAAAATTTTAGATTTTATTATATTCGAAGATTAAGATTTTTGGGAATTCATTAATTTTTCTAAGGTTATATCATTATTGTCTGCTGAATTAGAATTAACCTTATCGTCTGATGCCGCAGATTTATTTTTATCTTTAGCTTCGGTCAAATATGCAGCTTCAGTATTTTTGTTATCAGCTTTTGTAGAACTTTCAGCCGCTGACATTTCTGCATCATTTGGTGCACCAATTGGAAATTCAACTACTTTAAGAGCTTTTAACGTCTTCCAAGAACCTGGCTCAATCAATTCAGCGTTGCGCGGCTCACTCTTATTAGCGGCTTTATACCATTTGCCAGCTTCGTCTTTGAAATACATCTCAAATTCAAGCGCAAAATGCTCATCATCTAAGTAAATAATTTTGAATTTGCCTGCACTATATTTGAGACCTTTTTCAGCATTCTTTTTGATAATGTCATCGAGTTTTGGCGAAGCAACTTCAGCCAACTTTTCAATCGTCATATCCGGTTTAATGAGATCGTGGAAAAACTTTTTGACTGTCTCAATAATTTTATTAAGATCATCAGCATTAACCGTCATGTTTATCATCTCCATTAGAAAAAATTAAAGATCAAATTGAATTAAATACATTGAATCAAATTTCGAGTTGCAGCTCTTCTTT
>JAFUTM010000335.1 GCA_017484235.1 Selenomonadaceae bacterium | reverse complement strand
AACCGCAGGCTTCATATCAGGACAAATTTTCAGGCAGCGTTCACAGCCGCGCAGCTCAACGCCTTTATTTTCCATTTCAGTTTTTATCATCGGCAAGAATTTATCAGCAACATTTTTGTTAATTAACAAAGTCTCCATTGCGTTGCAGACTGACGGACGCGAAGTTTTGGCATTTATCGCAATTTTAACTGCCATATCGAGATTAGCCGAAGCGTCGACGTAAATGTGACAAATTCCAGTGCCAGTCTCAATTACATTTATGGTGCTGTGCTCAATGACTCTCTTAATCAAGCCGGCACCGCCGCGTGGAATAATTACATCAATAAGACCGCGCAACTTGCACATAATTATAACTGAATCGCGGTCAATAATATCAATGAATTGAATTGCACCTTCAGGTATACCGACGCTGTAAGCAGCCTCTTTTAAAATATCAATTATCTTTTTATTAGAATTAATGGCTTCCGAGCCACCGCGCAGGACACACGCATTACCAGATTTAAGGCACAATGCCACCGCGTCAACCGTTACATTTGGACGTGCCTCATAAATTATTCCAACCACGCCAAAAGGAACTCTGACCCGGCAAATTTCCAGACCATTAGGTCTCGTAACATACATATCGCCAGTTCCAATAGGATCAGGCAGTGCTGCTGTCTGGCGTAGACCTTCCGCCATATCTTCAATCCGTTTATCGTTCAAAATCAAACGATCAATATATGAAGATTTTACGCCTTTAGCTTTTGCAGCTTCAACATCTTTTGCATTTGCCTCAAAAATGTCGTTTTTGTGTTCAATTAACAACTCAGCCATTTTCAGCAGGGCGTTATCCTTCACTGTCGTAGACAGAGTTGCCAGTTTTGCACTTGCCATTTTAGCCGCACGTGCCCGATTTTCAATAGATTGTTTAATTTCATTCATCACTTACGCCTCCAATTTTAGCCGGAAAGATGGTGCCAATTCGCTCGCCATTAATGCATTTGCGCAATGCACCGACTTCAGAACCAGGAATTATCAAAGTAGATATGCCAGCTTTTGTCGCAATCTTTGCCGCCTGAATTTTAGTATACATACCACCTGTGCCAAGCTTAGTGCCGGCACCGCCCGCAATTTTTTCTATTGCAGGTGTAATGCTGCTAATCTCATCAATTAATGTTGCGTTTTTATCAGTCTTTGGATTGCCGTTGTACACACCGTCAATATCAGTCAGAATAATTAAAATATCGGCATCTATCATAGTCGCAACCATTGCTGATAAATTGTCATTATCGCCAATTTTAATCTCATCTGTTGCAACGGCATCGTTCTCGTTAATAACTGGTATGACACCCATTTTTAATATAGCCAGCAGAGAGTTTCGTGAATTTTCACGGGCGTGCGCATCAATTGTATCATTGCCGGTTAGAAGCAGCTGCGCCATTGTTTTACCATATTCAGCAAAAAACTTTTCATATATATGCATCAGCACACCTTGACCAATTGCCGCCAACGCTTGATTATCGGGTACATTGTCCGGTTTTTCAGATAAACCCATTCGCCCAATTCCAGCTGCAATTGCGCCGGACGATACAAAAATTATTTCCTTCCCACCATTGTGTAAATCCGCAATTTCTCTGATTAAATGTTCTATACGAAACAGATTTAACTTTCGCGTTTGAGGATAGGCAAGTGTACTGGTGCCAACTTTTATGACGATTCGATTTGCATTTTTTAAATTAGCACGTGCTTCGCTCATTTGATTAGCAATCCACCTTTAATTCATATTTCTTTCATTATATATTCATATTCGATTTTATGCAAGTGTTTTTTAACAACAATTAATAATTATTAAAAAATATCAATTAAATCACAAGAAAGATGATAAATCTCAATTGTTTTATATTACTGAAAGTTATAATCACGACAATTACAGGAGTTCTTATAACTCGTAAGCATAAAAAAGAGCCGTTATTCAACAGCTCCTTTTTAATGTTTTAATCAAAATGAGCACAATTGCTATGCCAATGTAAATTCCCATAAATCGAAACCTTTACGCTATGACCGCAATCTTCACAGATATAATGTGCATATTCTTGTTTTACAGGCAAAACGCCCGTAATATAAATCCATTCGTGACCATTGCAAAGCTATCAGATTTGTGACTTGTGCATACTCCAGAGTTAGGTGGATTAGTATAAGGTCTTTCATTGGGCATACGATATTTATTAGTTATCTCGGTGATCGTCTCCTTTCCACAATGCATACAAATATTAATCATCGTTTCCGAAGAAGGAAGAGCCGGAACCAGAACCAGAGCTTGATCTTGGAAGAAGTGACTGAATCCAACTTCCGAAGCTGTCACTATTTCGCGTTTGAATTAGGACAACGCCTGGTCCTCTGAAACGACAGACAAAACCTTCACCGGACGTGAAACTCGAAACCCAGCCCTGCGAGGCTTTTTCAATTGTATACTCCATATAATCCGGCCACGCGACGAGGTGACCATTGTCAATGATAACTTCCTGACCAGCTTCTAGGTTAATCGGGTGAATCACACCGTAGCTACTGATGAAAACGGTGCCGCTGCCTTTTACATTTAGCACGAAGAATCCTTCACCTGACAAGAAACCCTTAGATAAGTTTTGCATTTTAGTATCAACTTCAATGCCCTGCGAACTTGCGAGATAGCCATCTTTTTGAACAGTGAGACCATATGAACCGTCAAGCTCAACGTCAAGGATGCCGCCTGGTATTGCGTGACCGAAAAGCACTCTGCCAGGTCCGCGACGAGCGATTAATTCTTGGAAGAAGAAACTTTCACCGGCAAGGAATTTACGGGCTAGACCTTTTAAAACACCGCCAACGCCTTCACCTTGCATTTTGCCTTCAACGTCAATAGTTGTGTCCATTGCAATCATTGCATCAGACTCAGCTTTAATTCGTTCGCCATACTGCAATTCACATCTGACAACAGGAAAAGCCTCTGGATATAAAATTTCATATTTCATATTAACACCACCAAAATAATTATTAATGCATAATGCGCAATTCTTAATGTTGAGAAAATCCGCGAACGTGATGTGAGCGGTGTCCGCGTTTAGTCGCTGGACGCGACTACAGCGGACAAGTTTCTTTGCTTCTTTCTTTGTCTAAAGAAAGAAGGCTCAAACTTTAAAAAATTTAACTAAGTCACAAACATTGACTTTAATTGCCCACAGTGAGCAACTTGTTTTTAAATAAATAACTTGTACCTTGATAGTAAGCAATTGCCTCATTTACTAAATTGTCTGGCAACTCAATATTAGTATATTCGCTGGTTGACCAATTGTCAATTTGATAAGCAGTAACACGTTTGTCCGGTGTAAGAATAATTAATTTGTCGTTTTTAATAAAACCAAGCAGCTGATACGTACCAATAAATACGCGTTCTTCAGAAGACGACACACAATTAATATCGTGTCCTAAAAATTTGGAATTGTATGAAAGACCAAGAATCCCTAAAAGTGTCGGCGGCAAATCCATTTGACTGATTAAACGATCGTTTATATTAGCTTCAATAATTTTTGGTGCATAAATAAGACAGGGAATATGATAACAATTAACTGGAAGAGTAGTCTTGCCAGCGGCGAGTGCCTGATGATCTGCAACTATTACAAAAATTGTATCATTAAACCACGGCTTATTAGAAGCTCTCTCTAAAAAATCGTGAATCGCCCAATCTGTGTATCGAACGGCAGCCGGCCTGGTGCCGTCCGGCATATCAATTCGCCCTTCTGGAAACGTAAATGGTCTATGGTTGGAAGTCGTTATAATCATTTCAAAGGCACGTTCACCCTTGCTAAAATGTTCGTCCATAGACTTCAACACCTGAGTGAATAAAATTTCATCGGCAACGCCCCATATTGTTTCGTGAAAAATTTCATCTTCTGGAATAGTAGTCCGATCTTTTATATTGTACCCATTGCCCTCAAAGAAAGCGTTCATATTATCAAAATATCCATAGCCGCCATAAATAAAATCACATACATAGCCGTTCTGCCTGAAAGCCTCACCTAACGAGGCAAGGTTCCCATTATCAGCCCGACGAAGAATGGACTGTCCAGGTGTCGGAGGCAGTGACAATGATAGTGCTTCTAAGCCGCGAACTGTGCGCGTTCCCGTCGCATACATACGTGTAAATATGTAAGACTTCGCCGCAAGTTCGTCAAGATGTGGTGTTAAACTCTCCTCAGCACCAAAAGCTGCGGAGTATCCGGCGTTCAAACTTTCAACGGTAATCATCACGACATTAAGACGGCGGTTGGTCAATTCATTATCATTTTTAATAATCCGCGCAACATTGTCTTCAACAAATGCGGCATTGTCAGCAGTAATTAAGCCGCGCAGATTATTTATAACAACTGAATTGTCTTGCGTTATATAAAAAGTGTCATAGTCAAGTTCATTGGTGAAAAAAGCACGAACAAACTCATAAGCGCCATTGCCGGCAAGTTCAACATTATGGCGATTATCGCTGACATTATCGCGCCAATTCGATTGAACAATATACACCATTATTACAGGTATTAGTATTACGGGCAGAGTATAAATTATTAGATTTAAGATTGTGGATTTATTAAACTTAAGAGGCAGAATTTTTTGCTGGAGTTTAAAAAGAATTATTGTAACAATTAAAATAGCCGGCAGTATCAGCAGCAAATTAAATGACTGCCAGATATTTCCGAGCATTTCGTGCGTATATATGAGATAATCGACAGCAATAAAATTAAAGTTTGTATGGAACTCTCTCCAAAATAAGAATAGCGATACTGAAATAAAAATCGTCGTTAAATCAAATATAAAAACACTGGCGGTTATAATACGCCGCCAATTAAAAATCAGCAATAGTGCAATTGGCATACAAAAACAAAATCCAGCTGTCAAATCGTATACTACAGCTAATCCAAAGGTTTTTATTAATTCAAATGGCGCAGTCGATATCAACTCTATTGATGAGAGAAGCATTATGAGGCGCGTGCCGGATTGAATAATTAAGTAAGTCACTAATAAAATTATTAAAAATCTTATACGCTGACAATCGAAGATGTGCATTGATATACACGTCACTTTCTAAAAACTATCATATATACAATTCGCCGTACATCTAATTTATCCTGTAAACATAAATGACCATTATTAAATTAATGTATATTTAATCCAAAATTAATTTAATTTTAATTATAAAATTGGCGGATATGGTATAATGTAAAAAATAATTAATGAGAGGCGGATTATCATGAAATGTTGTATATCAACAATGGCAATGGCGCTGATGTTGCTGAGTCCACATACTATTGAGGCAGCCAGCCAGATTCCTAACGACGCACGAGAATTTCAAGGTCATTACTACTATGTATTTGATAATTCAAGTACCTGGCACGATGCTCAGCAATATTGCGAAAGAATGGGCGGTCATTTGGCAGCGATAAACTCCGGTGCTGAACAAAGTTTTATAGAAAGTTTAATCTATTATGGCAAAAAAAATGCCTATTGGTTAGGCGGCTATAAACAAAACGACGGTAATTGGTATTGGATTACAAATGAATCATTTAATTATACTCACTGGGCAGCTTCAGAACCAAATAATTTTTTTGGCAATGAAAACAGATTGATGATGTATCGCAACAATAATCCACGCGCCAAAAGTGGTTTAGGATATTGGAACGACATAGACGCTGAGGGCATCAGCAATCACGAAGATTTCTTTGGCGCTCACAATTTCGGCTTTATCTGCGAATGGGATAGTGGACGAAATAATAACCCAAATTACAATAATGGTTACAACAACGACTATAATAATGGACATCATCATCGCGGACCAAACAATGATTATGGACATTATGGGCAAAATTATCCAAATGGGCAGAATGATTATAATTCATTAAATGGCGGCAATGTTATTTCAATGCTGCATTTTAATAACTCTGCAATCCGTGATGAGGCGGGCAACAGCTGGTCTTCATACGGCACACCTGCGGTTGTGAATGTCGATTTTAATTTTGCTCCAGTTTTGCAGCTTGACGGTCGTTCTTACTTGCAAATGGACAATGGAATCACTCTTGGAGGCAGAGATTTTACAATTGACGGCTGGGCTTTTATAAGCAGTAACAGCGGCAGTTATGCCAGAATATTTGAGTTTAATACTGCAGTCCAAAGCAACAAACGACTGATTCTTTCCAGATACGGCACCAGCAACAATATTGATTTTAATGTCAACACAACCAACAAAATTATTTCAGGCTATATTGATAGGATATTCCACTTTGCTTATGTCTACGAACACAACAAAGGCCTGGTCTCACTCTACATAAACGGTCAGCTTCAGGCTACCATTAACGCTAACTTGCCTATTAATAAATACAACATAGCTTATATTGGTAAATCCTCCTGGAATCGCGATGGATTGTTTAATGGCTATATTGATGAATTTAGAGTGGTTGACGGTGCGGCACTCTGGACTTCTAATTTTAATCCGCCAACACACTATTCAGATAATAACAATGGTTATAACCAAAATCGTGGCAGCTATGGCAGCAATTCAGGCTATAATAATCACGACTATGGACGGAATCGTTATGGATATTAATTCCAACAAGGCAGCTTATAATTTTAACATTAAGCTTGAGGTCCCCAAAACTATTGTGCACAACTAATAAACATTGCATCGCCAAAAGAGAAGAATCTATATTTTTGGTTCACAGCTTCGTGGTAAGCGTCCAAGACAAACTTACGGCCGGCAAAGGCACTTATCAGCATAATGAGCGTCGACTTCGGAAGATGAAAGTTAGTAATAATCGCGTCGACAACTTTAAATTTATATCCAGGATAAATAAAAATATTTGTTGAACCACTCATCGCCTTTAATTCACCGTCAACAACTGCCGATTCTAATGTACGAATGGAAGTAGTACCAACGGCAATTACTCGACGGTGATTTTCTTTTGTCTGACGAATCAGTTTAACCGTCTCATTTGGAATGGTAAAATATTCTTTATGCATAACGTGATCTTCTATATTGTTGACTTGCACCGGCCGAAATGTGCCGAGTCCAACGTGGAGCGTGACGAAGCCTAGATTGATTCCAGAATTTTTAAGATCGTCCATTTGTTCAGTGGTAAAGTGTAAACCAGCGGTTGGAGCTGCGGCACTGCCACGCTCACGATTATAAACTGTCTGATAACGTTCACTATCGTCAAGCTTCTTATGAATATAAGGCGGCAGCGGCGTTTCGCCAAGCCGGTCAAGGATTTCTTCAAAGATGCCTTCATAATTAAATTCGACAATCCGACCGCCAAAATCCGTATGTTTAACTATTTTACAGGATAATTCATCACTAAAGATAATTTTATTTCCAGCGACGGCTTTCCTGCCTGGTTTAACTAGTGTTTCCCAATGGTTAGCGTCAATTCGACGGAGTAAAAAAATCTCGACCTTGCCGCCGGTTTCACGGTGTCCGATTAGACGTGCCGGTATTACACGTGTGTCATTAAAAATAAGTGTATCGCCCGTATTTAAAAATTTTTTTAGATCATAAAAATGGTGGTGCTCAATCGTTTTATTAATAGGATTAAGCACCATTAAACGTGAAGCGTTGCGCGGTTCAATAGGTGTCTGTGCAATTAATTCTTCCGGTAATTCATAATCAAATTCACTAATCTGCATATAAATCTCCTATTTTATAATTGTTGTTGACAAAAATATTTGTTATGATACAATAAAACAAACAGCCGATGCAAGTGTCGGCTTCCTCAAAAATTGGTTGAATTTTGTCAGAAGCCGTTCTGGTAAAACGGCTTTAAACTTTTAGTTGAAGATGGCAATATTGTATAAAGATTCGGCGTTTTGTGTCGTTAGTTTCGCAATTACTTCTAAACTCTCACCGCGAAGCTCGGCAATTTTTTTTGCAACTTCAACGACATAAGCTGGCTCGTTTCGTTTGCCACGATATGGAGTTGGAGCCATATAAGGTGCGTCAGTTTCAATTAATAACATATCTAATGGTGCAGCTTTTATAATTTCTGGCAGCTTTGCTGAATTTTTAAACGTCAGTGGACCGTCTACGCCAATCAGCCAGCCCATTTTCCAGACTTCGCGTGCCATTTCCAGCGAACCGCTGAAACAATGCAGAACACCACGCAGACCATTAGCTTCTGATTTCAAAATCTTTAAAGCATCGCCGTGTGCATCTCTTTCGTGGACGCATACAGGCAAATTAAGCTGACGCGCAATATCTAATTGTTTAATAAAAATTTTCTGCTGCATCAACCTGCGTTCGGCATCTTTTTCCCAATGATAGTCTAAACCTATTTCACCGATTGCAACGACTTTTTTATTTTGTGCCATTTCAGCAATTTTATTTTCGGCATTATCGTCATTAAAATCGTCAATTTCTTCAGGGTGAACACCGACACCTGCAAATAAACCATCATAGGTTTCTGCTAGTTCGACAGCCTCAGCAGAATCTTGTAAAGTAGCTCCAAAATTAATAATACGATTAACGCCGACTAGATTTGCACGCGCTATCACATCGTCTAAATCATCAGCAAACTGCTTATCATTAAGATGACAATGAGTATCGACAAAATTATTTTTATTATTCATATCTTT
>JAFUTM010000334.1 GCA_017484235.1 Selenomonadaceae bacterium | reverse complement strand
GTCGTATGCTCACTCATTGGCGCATCTAATATAAATTGATCCGGTTTTAATATATTTTGTAATTCAATTGAAAAACTTTCTTTCCAATTCATAGTTTAGTTCATCATTCCTAATCTCGTATGTTTAATCATATCATTAATGACTCAGTTAAAATATATCTGTTTTTAAAACTGCGCCAGTAGAGGCGGACGTTGTGAGTTTGGCGTAACGTGAAAGATAACCGGTTTTAATTTTAGGTTCCGGCTTTTTCCAATTAGCACGACGTTTGGACAATTCCTCGTCACTGACTTCAAGTTCCAGCTTGCGATTTGGAATGTCAATGGAAATTATATCGCCGTCCTCAATAAGCGCAATGGTTCCGCCTTCCATAGCTTCCGGCGAAACGTGACCAATGCAAGCACCTTGACTTGCGCCGCTGAATCTGCCGTCCGTGATAAGGCCGACTTTAAGGCCCATACCAGTAATAACTGCCGTTGGATTTAACATTTCCTGCATACCAGGACCGCCTTTTGGTCCTTCGTAGCGAATTACCACTACATCACCGTCGTGAATTTTACCTTCCATAATGGCGTTGACGCCTTCTTCTTCAGAGTTAAAGCAGCGAGCGGTGCCTTTATAAGTAAGCATATCTTCTGCAACGGCTGACGCCTTAACGACGGCATAATCTGGGCAGAGATTGCCTTGAAGAATTGCAATACCGCCAGTTGGACGATATGGATTATCAATGCTGTGAATTACGTCTGTACGTTCGATTTCGGCACCTTCAATACGGTCTGCCACTGTGCCGGTAACTGTCAGCGCGTCAAGATGCAGTAAGTCTTTTTTCGCAAGTTCGTGCATAACCGCAGTGATTCCGCCGGCCTCGTCTAAGTCCTGCATATGATGTGTACCAGCCGGTGATAACTTAGTAATGTATGGCGTGCGGCGACTGATTTCATCAAATAATAGAGCTGGAATCTCAATGCCAGCTTCGTGTGCAATTGCCGTTAAATGCAGCACTGTATTAGATGAGCCGCCAATGCCCATATCAACTGTGATCGCATTTTCAAAGGCTTTTCTGGTTAAAATGTCACGCGGCTTGATATTCTTGCGCAGCAGATCCAAGATAACTTTGCCGGCACGTTTAGCGAGAATCAAACGGGCACCATTGTACGCCGCTGGAATTGTTCCGTTGCCAGGCAGAGCCATACCGAGTGCCTCAGCAAGTGAGTTCATTGTGTTTGCAGTAAACAGACCTGCACAGGAGCCGCAGCCAGGGCAGGCGTGTTTTTCTAAATTGGCCATTTCTTCAGCCGACATCTGACCTGCTGCAAATTTACCAGCTGCCTCGAATGACTGACTGACACTAATGTCGCGACCGTGAAGTCTGCCAGCTAACATTGGGCCGCCACTGACAATTATTGACGGTATATTAAGACGAGCTGCCGCCATTAACATTCCAGGTACAACTTTGTCACAGTTTGGAATTAATACCAGTGCATCAAAACCGGACGCCATTGTAACTGCCTCAATAGAATCAGCAATCAGCTCACGACTTGCAAGTGAATATTTCATACCAGTGTGACCCATTGCAATGCCGTCGCAAACGCCAATTGCCGGAAATTCAATCGGAGTGCCGCCTGCTGCTGCGACGCCTAATTTGGCCGCTTCAGTTATAGATTTAAGATGCATATGACCAGGAATAATTTCGTTGAATGAGTTACAGATACCAATCAACGGTTTGCTCAGTTCCTCAGGACCAAAACCATTTGCGTGAAATAACGAACGATGCGCACAACGTGTTGCACCTTTTTTAACAATATCACTTCTCATTATATTTGTCTCTCCTGTTTTTGATATATATTCTGTTTGAAATAAATTTATACGATTTAGAATAATTCGCCATTAATTAAAAGTCTCCTGCAATTTATTCATATTCGTTAATAAATCATTGATACGACTTTAAATAGATGATATAATAAATTTATAATTATAAGTATGGTGGTGAAATGGTGACAAAGTGGATATTTTTGGGTGATGATTCGAGATGGCAATTTGTATGCTGGCTTTTAAAAATTCCAATTGAGGCACTGCCTTTGAATGGACGTAAAACTATTTTAATAAAACATAGTTTTGAAAAATATAAATTAATAGATGATGAAGTTCAACTATGTATAGCGACTTATAATTTATTACCAGATATGGAAATTTTTATTCCGACATATGGCGAAAATGTTCAGTTTGATCTTGAAAAATTCGACAGATGTGCAATATTTGAGACATATCCGCTTGGCAGAGAATCAACCGAAGATTTAGCTGCAATGCTTGAAGCGAGTCGGAAAGTAGAACCGATGATTCTTTTTGTATTAATGGACTTGCCAGATGAGTTCGAAGGCGAGCCAATAATTGACGTAAAAACCCGAAAGCACAATCTAATTAATAAAAACCGTGACGCCTTAATTGCAAGAAGTGATATAGACGTTCTGGAAATTTTGCATTGGCACAGGCCGTTGGTGACTGACCTGCGTCGAAGAATCCAGCACGAATTAGCAGACATCAGAAGGCAGGCTGATTTATGTTCTGATTATTACGAAGAATACATTCAAAGGTGGAGAGCTGCCGGCTGTTTAAATCCAGATGTAAAAGCATCCATAACTTCATTTGCCAATGTGAAAGGTCGTCCACACATTTGGAATGTTATAATGAGGCTGCGCAGAAAGTCTTGTTTCCACCGATTATGACAAAACCTAAATTGCGAATTGGCAGTATATATGAAGCAGTGGACCTTTATCAAAAAATACTTTACAATCCAAATGAGCAGGGCAAAAATCTTGCGTCATTCATTTGGAATTTAGAGTTAGATTTAAAACGACTAATTGATAAATTGCTGTTAAAATTTACTGAGTCCATGAAATCGCCAAAAAAATATCACGACTTTTTAAATAATGATGAGTTCAGCAGTGAACATATTTATAAATCAATAGTTGACAAACCTGGCGGCAGGTTTTATGGTATAAAAGATGAATTTTTTAGTCGGTATGAACGCTTTGTCTGTAATGACGTTTTGGAAATAATAACAAATGAACTGATAAATCATATCGATCAATTGAAGGGAATGGTAGTAGAATGAACGGAAGGGAAAACTCAACTGCGCTTGCATTGTTCTTTACGCTGGTGACAATTGGTGCACTAATAAAAGGCGATGAACTCATAGGCATTGGCGTTGGCTCATTCTGTGCAATAATGGCAGCCTTTTTCGTTAAACAAAGTATAATGCAGGCGGCGGTATCTGAGGAAGAAAATCATCAGCGTTTGGAAATACAATTTCAGCAGCTCCGGCAAAAAATAAACGACGGCGGCGGCTCCAATCAATCAACAATAGACGCGCTGAATGAGAACACAGCAATTATTCAAGAATCATTACAATCAATTCAAAATAAATTATCTTCATTGGATACACTGTCTTATATTGCAGAGGTGAACGAAGAACTTAAAACATCATTAAATACAATTTCTGAAAATCTGCAATCATCTCAAGAACTAACCAAAAAGATTGTCGGCAACTCCGAAGCGCAGGCTAAACTAACGAAGGTTACAATTGACAAAATGTCTGACTTCGCCGAAAAGTTTACATCTATTGAAGAAAAAATAAATAACCTTGATGAAAGTAATAAAAAATCAAATGAGCTGGCAGAATCAAGTCAGACGACGGTACAGACTGGACTAAAATTATTGCAGGTCATAGGTCAAATGTTAAAAGCTCCACCATTTGCCAAAGACATCGCACAACTTGGCAAGTCTATTGACGCTTTGTCAGAGAAACTGGACAAGCTCAACGATTTAGATAAGCTGGATAAATTGGATAAACTTGAGGCACTCGAAACCATAAATCAGACTATAGAAAATGTATCAAATGACTTGTCCGAATTGACAAAGATAAACGACAATATAACTGAGTCCGCTCAATCCATAACTGATAGCATTAATCAACTCGGCGAAATGGGTGGCAATATGTCAACAGAAGTTGCTAAAACCAACGAAAGTATGTCAAACGTGGCGACCGAAGTTGATAAAGCATCAGCTAATCTAACTGCGGTAATAAATGCAATGCGCAGCGACATTACGAAGCTGGCGACGAAGATTGACGCTTACAATGGATTGATGAAGACAGCTTTGGAACAATATTCCACTCTCACTTCACAAGATGTCAAAATACTTGAAAAAATTGCCGAAAAAGTTCAATAGTGTTTATTAAGCATAATCGCCAGATTTAAAAAATTTTTTGCGTTGTTTGCGAATGTCCTTACTAAAACGTTCTTCTTCACTAAAGATACAACCGCAGTAGTTTTGACGATACAGCTCAAGTTCGTGACTTATATCAATGCCTTCCTGCCAGCCGGTGCGAAAATCTTCGTAATAGAATTTTATACCAAATTGTTTTGCAAAAGTTTCCGCAGTAGATTTCATCAACTCGTGATTCTGATATATACTATAAAATAGCGTGGACGTAAATAACTCAAAATTATTTTCAGCCGCAAACTTGGCAGTTTCATAAATCCGCCACGAATAGCAGATTTTACAGCGTGCGTGGTGCCCGTCTTTAAATTTAATACTGTCCTCATCACTAATTACATTGATGACACGCTTTAAAAAATCTCGGAGCTGATAATGTTCGTGCACGTGAATTTCCATTGATACTTTTTGAGCAAATTCTTTAGCCGTTTTAAGCCGCTGAAGCCATTCCTGATAAGGGTGAATGTTTGGATTAAAAAAGAAGCCGACTGGTTCAATTCCGTCGGCTCGTAATTTTTTTACAGGATAGCACGAACACGGTCCACAACACATATGTATTAAAATTTTATTATTGGACATCTTATAATCACCTTAATATTAATAAAAAATTTTCACTTTTCAACAACAATTTACAATGATATAATAGTTAATTAGGGAATGAGGAATGCTGAATGAGGAATGAGGAATTAATAATGGTAAATAAAATAATTCCTAATTCACAATTCCTAATTCATCATTAATTTTGGTGGTGGTAGTTTGAAGGTAATGTTTTCGGCTGGCGAGGCAAGTGGTGATGTTCACGGAGCAAGCCTGGCACGTGAGATATTAAAAATTTCGCCGGAGACCGAATTAATCGGCTTTGGTGGAGATTTGATGACGAAAGCTGGTGTCCGCCTGTTCAAGAATTTCAAAGATTATAACATTATGGGTGTCTGGGAAGTAATTAAAAATCTGAGGCGTATTTTTAAACTGCTTGATCAATTGACGGAGTTTATGTCAAATGAACGACCGGATTTATTGGTTTTAATTGACTATCCAGATTTCAACTGGCGGCTTGCTAAACGTGCAAAAAAATTAGGCATTAAAGTCTTTTCATATATTCCACCATCTGCTTGGGCGTGGCGCAAAGGTCGGGCTGCCGACTGCGCTAAAATTGCCGACGAATTTGTCGCGATATTTCCATTTGAAACTAAAGTGTACGAAGAAGCCGGAGCAAATATATCTTTTGTTGGCAATCCACTTGTTGATACCGTTAAACCGTCGATGTCAAAATCTGAAGCTCGAAAATTTTTTAACGTCAACGAGTCTGACCACATTATACTGCTTATGCCTGGCAGCCGCAAGCAGGAGATTAATTTACTTCTATCACCAATGCTTGAATCAGCAAAGATATTATCAGTAAAAAAACCGGCAACTAAATTTTTTATGCCTATCGCCAGCGGCGTCAATGTATCAATTATAAACAATATGATTAAAGAGTCCGGCGTCAACATCACAACTGTAAACGATTGCAGATATGATTTAATGTCGATTGCCGATGCAGCAATGGCAACGAGCGGCACGGTTGTACTTGAAGCCGCACTTCTCAATTTGCCGTGTGTTGTTTTATATAAAATGGCAAAGTTCAACTATCTCATTGCTAAACAATTTGTTCATATTGATTATTTTAGTTTGCCGAATATTTTGCTCAATCAAAAAATTTTGCCGGAACTTTTGCAGGACGACGTGCAGCCGGACATAATCGTTAATGAGATTTTACAATTATATCGTGGGCAGCCTCACCGTGAAGAAGTTATAAACAATCTTAAAACTGCCTGCGCCAAATTAGGTTCACCTGGTTCAGCTCAACGTGTTGCACAAAAAATCTTGGATGCCGCCGCTATTAAATAATAATATATCAGAAAGTTTTAATAAAAAGGCTTGACAGCATATATATAATGGAAGTATTAACTTTTTTAATGTACGTTGGAGGTGTTTGTGGTGGTTAAAAGATTTGCAATGATTATGATGAAGCACTGGACTGAGTTCACAAACTCTCAAGGTTACAGCGGTACCGTTAATGAAGATTATCCAATCGAAAAGGCTATGTGGAATTTCATTATGGATTATTCATATCAGCACAATATACGCTATAAATAATAAATAGGCGGTGACTATAGTGAAAAAATTATTTTTAACAATGATGCTGACTGTGGCACTGATTGTTGTCGGTGCTCAAACAAACAAGGCTGAGGCTTACGAACTTTATGTTGGCACCTACACAGACGGATATGATGTATATTTATTGACTGAAACGGTAAATGGAGAAAATGCTCGTTTCTTTAAATGTACTGTGCGGGCTAAAAAAGGAAATGACATTGCCTATATTGATTATAATTTTGCATATGGCAGAGGTTTTCATTTCAAAACGTCTACAGATGCAACGTGGAAAGATGTATATGGTAGCAAAATAGCAAGTAATATTCACGAATATGCAAGAAGTATTTTGCCTGAATAATAAATACAAGTGATGGTATGAAAAAATCTGCCCGACACGTTCATCGAGCAGATTTTTTATATATAAGTAAGTAGGCAAACTTTAATTTTAACCGCTGCCAATAATTATTATAATCAAACCTTTAATTAACGATTAGACGAGACCTTGAGCCATCATTGCATCAGCAACTTTGATGAACGCAGAGATATTTGCGCCCATAACCAGATTGTCAGGATCGCCGAATTTCTCAGCATTACTCTTAGCCTGTTTGTAAATATTCGTCATAATACCTTCGAGCTTCTTGTCGACTTCTTCAAACGTCCAGCTAAGACGCATTGAGTTCTGTGACATCTCAAGTGCAGAAGTAGCAACGCCACCAGCGTTAGCAGCCTTTGCTGGTCCGAAGAGGATTTTGCTCTGCTGATAATATTCAATAGCTTCAAGAGTTGAAGGCATATTCGCACCTTCAGCAATAACTTTACAGCCGTTGGCGATAAGTGCCTTTGCAGATTCAAGATCAATTTCACTTTGAGTTGCACACGGAAGCGCGACATCACATTTAACTGTCCAGACGCCCTTGCAGCCTTCGTGATATTCAGCACTCGGAACACGTGCAGCATATTCTTTAATACGACCACGTTCGACTTCTTTAATTTGTTTCACAACGTCGAGCTTAATGCCCTCTGGATCATAAACATAACCGTTGGAATCGGAGCAGGTGACAACCTTTGCGCCATATTCCTGTGCCTTCTGAATTGCATAAATCGCAACATTGCCCGCGCCGGAGACAACAACCGTCTTATCCTTGATAGAATCGCCCTTGTCAGCGAGCATATTTTTGACGAAGTAGAGCAGACCATAACCGGTTGCCTCTGTACGAGTAAGTGAACCGCCATAAGTCAAACCTTTACCCGTCAAAACGGCATCATCATAAGCGTCACGGATTCTCTTATATTGACCATAAAGGAAACCGATTTCACGACCGCCGACGCCAATATCACCGGCTGGTACGTCTGTATGTGGTCCAATATGACGATAAAGCTCAGTCATAAAGCTCTGGCAGAAGCGCATAACTTCATTGTCAGATTTACCTTTTGGATCGAAATCACTGCCGCCTTTGCCGCCGCCGATTGGCAGACCAGTCAGTGAATTTTTGAAAACCTGCTCAAAAGCCAAGAACTTCAAAATACTGAGGTTGACACTTGGATGGAAACGAAGGCCGCCCTTGTATGGACCAATTGCACTGTTCATCTGTACACGATAACCACGATTAATTTGAATATTACCGTTATCGTCCTGCCAAGGTACACGGAACATTACTACGCGCTCCGGCTCAACCATACGCTCTAACAGTTTAGCTTCTTTATATTTAGGATTACTTTCAAGAACTGGAACAATTGTCGTCAAAACTTCTTTAACAGTATTTTGGAATTCTATTTGATCTGGATCACGTTTTTTAACAAGCTCCAACACATCTTGAACATATTGCTTCATATCTGACAAAATGAACAACTCCTTCTATATCATTTTAATTATATTTGTCATCTTTAAGACAAAAATTATTATACTTTAAGTTTTGAATTTTGTATAGAGGTATAAGACAAAAATACTGTATACATTGCGATTAGTTATCAATATGTTTCATTTTCCAATCAATGTTCTACACTGGGTTACCATTGTACCGATTAACATTAATACGCAGCCAAAAATTTCGCGTCCGCTCATCACTTCGCCTAAAATTATCCAGCTTGAAACTGCGCCGAATATTGATTCTAAACTCATAAGTATAGCCGCTGCAGCAGGCGGTGTATATTTTTGACCATATACTTG
>JAFUTM010000333.1 GCA_017484235.1 Selenomonadaceae bacterium | reverse complement strand
ACGATTGAAATGAAGCAAGCCTCAAAGTCATTGGAATTTGAACGTGCGGCAACTTTGCGCGATATGATTTTGGAACTGGAAGGTACGCTGCCAAAAATTAATGTAAAAAATAAAAAATGAGCAGGATAATTTAATTGTTTTGACGAATGTACACATAATTCATAATCTTTTGGAATTTTTATTTATTATTTAGGAGGGTCATTGATGGCGAAAAAGTATTATAGTACAAAAGTTGTCAGCGTCGGCGGACAGGTTGCGAATTTTCTCAGCGCAGGAAAAATGATGGTTATGTTTGATGATTCAATGGTTTTGCCAGAACTTCGTGATATTTCAGTTCTTCACAGTGGCAACCAGATTCAGGACATTATTAAACCTGGCGATGTTTTAAAAATTGTTGACACTGAATTTAAAATTCTCAAAGTCGGCAATGACGTTCAGAATAACTTGAAAAATCTCGGTCACGTCGTTATTAAATTCGATGGTGGTGCCGGCGAACTCTTAGAAGGCAGCATTCACGTCGAAGACAAGCCTATTCCTAAAGTGCAGGTTGGCGATGAAATTTCAATTATGGAAGGTACAGTTGCTTCTCTTGCGGATAAGACTGCTGCCATAATTAATGCAGACTCCGAAATTGGCAAGGCTGTGGCACAGATACTCAGCGACAACGGTGTAAAGATAATCAATGATAAAGATCAGGCTGATTTTGTTGTTAGTGTAAAATAATCACTTGGCGAGTGTTTAATATTTCTTCTTAGGCATAAATAAAAAAAGTTTATTTTGGGCGGCGGGCGGGCAAAAATAAACTTTTTTTTTATGGAAATATATATTATAGAAATTCAGGTGTTGATATGACAAATATTTTATATCGTAAACCAAATTTTGACGATATAGAGGACATATTTAAATTGATTAACGATTATGCTGCTGAGGGTGTTATGCTGCCAAAGTCACGCAGTACACTCTATGAGACCATACGTGATATGGTCGTTGCCGTTGACGAAGATAATAAGGTTGTCGGTGTTGGTGCCCTGCACGTCACGTGGAACGAGATGGCAGAAGTTCGGTCTATGGCGGTTAATCGTGACTTTACACGGCGCGGCATAGGTGCTGAAATTGTCAAACGTCTGTTGGACGAAGGGCGCAGCTTTGGCGTCAAAAAATTTTTTACCTTAACCTATAAGCCTGGTTTCTTTCAGACGCTTGGATTTCACACCGTCACCAAAGAAGAGCTGCCGCATAAAATTTGGCGTGAGTGCATAGAGTGTCCAAAATTTCCAAACTGTGATGAAATTGCAATGATTTTATAAGCGACGAAAATATTAATTATTTTGGACGAGATTTATATAAAAATAACCGTTTAATCTTGCAGGGCTTCTTTCAGTGCGTTTAGCATCACCTGTTCATCAGGCTCAACGCCGGTGAATAATCTGAACGCCTCGACGCCTTGATAAAGCAGCATTGTCATTCCGTTAAGTGTCGGATAGCCGAGTTCTTCAGCTTTCTGTAAAAATTTAGTCTTAGCCGGACTGTAAATTACATCATAGATTAACGCGCCTTCCGGTACAAGTGAAATGTCAACCGGCGGCATTTCGTCAACGTTTGGTGTCATTCCGAGTGGTGTTGTATTGATAAGCAAGTCCGTCTGCTGAAGCTGTTCTTTAAATTCATCAGACTCCCAGTGATAGATGTCAATCGCATCAAAAACTTTAAAGTCTTCAATTATATCTTTATATTTTTCAGGATTTCTTACGCCGACTGCAATGTGGGCGGCTTTTCGTTTGCAAAGGCCCCATATCACAGCACGCGCCGCGCCGCCGGCTCCAAGTACGGTTGCGTTGCACTCTTCGGGCATAAAACCAAATTCATTTAAGGCAGCTAAAAATCCATTGACATCTGTATTATAGCCGGTCAGTCTGCCGCCGTCATTAACAACGGTGTTCACCGCACCGATTATTTTAGCATCCGCATTTAGTGAATCAAGCAACTGAGTTATTGATGATTTCAATGGAATAGTTACGTTCCAGCCGCGAAAGTCCAGTGAACGAAGACCATCAACCGCCATAATTAATCTTCCTTTTTGTACAGGTATGGCGATATATGAATAGTCAAGATTAGCTGCTTTTATTGCTGCCATCTGCATTGTAGGTGACAGCGTATGTCCAATTGGATAACCGATTATTCCAAGATTTTTTGTGCTAACGTTAATCATACAATCATCTCCAGTTTATTTTATTTTAGTCTGAAAAAGCAATTTATTTATAGATATTTATTAATTTAAAATCAGACTTTGGCTAAACGAAAATTTATTTTTCATAAAATTCATTTTCAGCCGCAATGCAAATCATATGATAAATTGGAAGGTGATACTCTTGAATTGTATATGCTGAATCAGCTGGTACACATATTGAAATATCCGCCAATGATTTAATTTTTCCACCAGTTCGGCCAGTCAATGCGATAATTTTCACATCTTTAAGTTTGGCAACTTTGGCAGCGTGCAAAATGTTGACGGAATTTCCAGAGGTCGTTATTGCAAGTAAGATGTCACCTGAATTACCGATGCCTAGTACTTGTTGGGCAAAAATTAAATCAGACGATTTATCATTGGCAAAGGCAGTCATTAAAGCCGTTTCACCAACGAGCGAGATTGCCGGTAAAGCACATTGCAAATTATTGGCAAAATACTCTACATCTTCAGGGTATTCTGTTTTTAATTTAGTATAAAAGTCAGTTTCAAAATCTTTAATTGAACGAGGCAAAAGAAAGCCCTTCATCAATTCGCCGACTATGTGCATTGAATCTGCTGCACTGCCACCGTTGCCGCAGATTACTAATTTATTACCACTTCTAAAACTGTCGCAGATTATTGTGACTGCATTGATTAAATCATTGCGGCAATTTTCGAGTGCAGGATAGCGGTTAATAAGTTCCTCTATTTTTGACAAAGTAGTTTGTTTTACCATTTTAAGTCTCGATTCTAAATTATTAATTATAAATTACGATAATGATCAGCCGTGCGTTTTGGATCGTAATCAATGCCCATTGCAGACTGACTGTTACTAATTTGAGGCGGTGTTATGTCAATCGGCTGCCTAAAATCTTCTGTTTTATATTCAGTTTTAGCTGATGAATTATTATTACCTCTTAATCTATTCCAGAGATAGCGTCCACCTCTATAAACTGCGTAAATGATTGCAAGATTGAATAACAAACCAAGAATGTCACTAAACAAGCCACCACCAAAATCACCGAGCATACTGCCAATCAGACCGCCAAGCATCATTCCGCCCGCAAACAATCCTATATTTCTCAGTGTGTTTCCAAAGCCTGTACCTGTGCGATTAGCTGTTGAACTTGTTGCAGAATTTGTTGCTGTATTTGATTTTGCTGTTGGTGCGTTACTAGGTAAATCTTTTGCATTTTTAGATGGTGTGTATTCGTTACCATTGCCACTGACCGCTTTGGAATCACCTGCCGGTTTATTTGTTGAATTGGAAGACGACGCAGGTGTTTTATTTAAATTTGGACTCGTCTTTTCATTTAAACTAGGCTTAGGTGTACTGCGCGGAATGTTGAGTTTTGCGCCGCCGCGTGCTGCCTCTGCTGTCGATGAAATTGTAATGTCCGTATTATTTGCAATAATCGGCGTCGTTATCAAAATCATTACACCCGCCATTATATAAGTTAAAACATTTTTTAAATTCATTAATAGCGCAAGGACACTCGCGATTTTATTCGTGAGATCAATTGCGCTTTCACCTCCTGTCTGCTATAATTAAATTAGTTCTTTGAAAAGTTGAGATATGAGGTTGCACGCACAGCGTGTTTTTAATTTCGTGCTCGTTGTTGACGTAAAATCTCAAGCGCAGTTAAGGCTTGCAGTT
>JAFUTM010000332.1 GCA_017484235.1 Selenomonadaceae bacterium | reverse complement strand
CATTAAACAATGTCTGGAAAGTGTACTCTATCAAACATTCCAGAATTATGAAGTGATTGTTGTTGATGATTGCAGTACTGATAATTCTATCAAAATTGTTGAAAAGATTATGCCGAATTTCAATGGAAAACTTAGACTCATTAAACGCAATAAAAATTCCGGTGCACCAGCTATACCACGAAATATGGGCTTAAGGTCTTCATGTGGCAAGTATATTTCTTTTATTGATAACGATGATTTATTCACTTCAAATGCACTTAAAGATATGTACGAGGCTGCTGAGCAGACTCAGGCTGATGTTATTCACGCAGAAAAATTTTTGGCTGTCAAAGATGGTCGTGAAGAGATTGACAACAATTCGCAATTAGCTTTAATTCATTGGGAAGTCGGCAGCTTAGTGAATGAAATTACTATTGAAACTGACAATATGGAAGAACGTGTAAAATTATTTTGTCAACGTCGTCTTTTTTGGAATATATGGAATAAATTATTTCGTCGTGACTTTTTAATTGAAAATTATATTGAGTTTCCTGAAGTTTCAATGGTTGATGATTTGATTTTTTGTTTTTACTGTGTTTGCCTTGCAAAGAATTACGTTCGCATTCCAAATGTTTTTAATATTTATCGTAACCGCAATGATTCTACAATTCGTAAAAAATCTAATTCTATTAAAGAACATATTCATCAGTGGCTTGATATTCTTATTAAAGGTGTGAGCTTTTTAAATAAATTTATGAACTCTAATAATATATTTGTAAAGAATCCTCAATTGAAGAATATGGTACTTGATTTGTACGTTCAAGACAATTTCGATGGACGTATGAAACCTATTTATCTAAGTAATCCGCCTCATATAATTGATGCACTTTTAATTGAAGAATTTTCATCAATGCCCAATATTAATCCTGTAATGATAACATATTTGTTCAGTAAGGTAAATATTTATAAAATCATTCTTGAAGCACAGCAAAGACAAATTAAAGAACTTCAAAATCAGTTAAATGAGCTGAAAAAATAACTCTGGAGATGTGATTGTATTATGGAATCAAATAAGACCTTGCCGGCTATATCAATAGTTGCTCCAATGTATAATGTTGAAAAATATGTTAGTCAGTGCCTGGAAAGTGTACTTCGTCAAACGTTTAAAGACTTTGAGTTTATTATAACTGACGATTGCAGTACCGATAACAGCGTTAATATCGTTGAAAGTTATATTCCTAAATTTGAAGGGCGGCTTCGTCTTGTTAGACTTAAAAAAAATTCCGGTGGAGCAGTAGTTCCGCGAAATACAGGATTATCACTCTCCAGAGGCAAATACATTGCTTTAATAGATACTGATGATTTGTATACGGATTCTGCACTTGAAGAATTGTACAATATAGCTGAGGAGACGCAGGCGGATATTGTTGCTACTGAAAGATATTACGAAGCTAAGACAAATGACGACATAATTGATTCCAATACGCCGCTCATAAAAAAAACTAATACGAGAATCAAAGATTTTGTAGATAAACCTGCTGTCGTTTCAGATGATATGGCTGAACGAGTTAAGGACTGGACTAATAGAAGATTTTCCGAGTATCCTTGGGATAAGCTCTATCGCCGTGATTTCATTATTGAAAATAATATTCGATTTCCACAAAATATGCGTGTTCGCGACGATACGGTATTCAGCTTTTATTGTATTTGTCTTGCCGATAAAATTGTCCGCGTTCCGAACATAATTAATATTTATCGAATGAGGACGGACTCGCTTTCAAACGACAGGATTATTAATAAATTAGATAAATACTTAAATAAATGGCTTACAGATATTATTGAGTTCGTCAGAAATATGGAAGCTTTTATGAATAACTTTGATTTCTTTGTAAAAAATCCTCAGTATAAGTATATGCCGGTTTATCGTTATATACAGGAAGAGTTATTCCATCATATGAGTCCACTTTACAATAAATTTAAGCCATATCAAATTGATTCGCTTCTGCGAAAAGAGTTTTCTGCAAAGCCAGATGAAAACTCTGCATTGATGACTTATATATTTAGTCTTACCAATATGTATAAGCAATACATAAAAAAACAAGAAAACCAGATTACAAGTTTGCAAAAACAAATAGAAGAACTTAAA
Organism: Selenomonadaceae bacterium; assembly: GCA_017484235.1. GTDB lineage: Bacteria > Bacillota > Negativicutes > Selenomonadales > Selenomonadaceae > Quinella. The sequence continues at coordinate 2,750 of JAFUTM010000332.1, read as the reverse complement.
AAACAAATACCGAATAATAATTAACTGGAGTGATTTTAATGAAAGAACTGCAACTGAAGTACGGCTGCAATCCAAATCAGAAGCCAGCGCGAGTATTCGTTAATGAAGGAGATCTGCCATTTGAAGTGTTGAATGGTCGACCTGGCTATATAAATCTGCTTGACGCGCTCAATTCCTGGCAGCTCGTCAGTGAGTTAAAGGAAGCAACTAATCTGCCTTCTGCTGCTTCGTTTAAGCACGTCAGTCCGGCTGGTGCGGCGGTTGGCTTGCCGCTTAGTGATACATTGAAAAAAATTTATTTCGTCAATGATGATAATTTATCGCCGATTGCAAATGCTTACATTAGGGCACGCGGCGCAGATAGAATGTCGAGTTATGGAGATTTTGCTGCGCTGTCAGATGAATGTGACGCGGCGACGGCTAATTATCTCAAGCACGAAGTCAGTGACGGTATTATTGCGCCTTCATACTCTGAAGAAGCATTGGAAATTTTAAAATCAAAGCGCAAAGGTTCATACTTGATTCTCAAAATTAATCCTAATTATAAGCCACCAGCGATTGAACATAAAGAGCTTTTTGGCGTAACTTTTGAGCAACAGCGCAATGACATTAAAATTACTGCTGACTGCTTAAATGATGTGCCGACCACTGCGAAGATTCCAGATGAGGCTAAACGTGATTTATTGATTGCACTTATAACTCTCAAATACACGCAGTCCAATTCCGTCTGCTATGTCAAGGACGGTCAGGCAATTGGAATTGGTGCCGGTCAACAGTCGAGAGTTCACTGCACAAGGCTTGCTGGCAATAAGGCTGATATTTGGTGGCTGCGTCAGAGTCCGCAAGTATTAAATCTGCCCTTTCGTGAAGACATTAAGCGTCCAGATCGTGACAATGCCATTGATGTTTATGTTGGTAATGAGAGTGGCGATTTACTTGACGGAGACGACTGGCAGCGCGTATTTAAATTTAAGCCGGAAAAATTCACTGATGAGGCTAAGTTTAAATGGATTACTAATTTGAGTGGTGTTGCGCTTGGCAGTGATGCTTTCTTTCCGTTTGGAGACAACATTGAACGTGCTCATAAGTCTGGCGTGGAATATGTTGCACAGAGCGGCGGTTCCATTCGTGACGACAACGTGATTGAGACTTGTGACAAGTACAACATTGCAATGGCTATGACTCATATCAGGCTGTTTCATCATTAAGTCATTATTTTAATGAGGAATGAGAAATTAGGAATTATGAATTGGAGTGAGATTTTTATTATTAATTCCTCATTCAACATTCCTCATTCCTAATTAATTTGGTGGTGTTACATTGGATAGACGTATTGAACAGGCACAAAAGTCTGGTATAGAGGCTCTGCTGACCTGTATCGAAAGAAAATATCTTACCCGTGAGAATATGTACAATCGTATTCTCAAGATTAATCGTTCTGACTCCAATGTGATTGATATTGTCGGTCGCATTGACCTTATTGATTCAGTCCGTGAAAATGTCAAGACTTCTCTTCAATTTGGAAATCATAAACGCGCTTCTTGGTATTTAAATCTATTACTGCGTTTATGCGAAAAATATTTTTAAATTTTATTTATATTGGTGGCTTATGAGTATATTAAAATTAAAGCCGGCGTGCAAAGAATATATTTGGGGCGGACGCCGGCTCATTGATGAATACAATATTGATTGTGATAGCCCTATTTTGGCTGAAGCGTGGCAGCTCTCCTGTCAAAGTGAAGGTGCCTCGACTATTATTAACGGTGAATTTGCTGGCAAAACTCTGCAAGAATATATCGAACTCAAAGGGCGTAAAGTTTTAGGTAAAAATTGTCGGCGGTTTCGTGATTTTCCTATTCTATCAAAATTTATTGATGCCAAAGACAATTTGTCAATTCAAGTGCATCCGAACAATCGTTTTGCGCTCCAAAATGAAGGGCAGTACGGCAAATGCGAAATGTGGTACATAATTGACACCGAGCCTGGTGCATTTTTATATTATGGTTTCAAACATAAGATTACTAAAGATGAATTTGCTCAGCGCATAAAAGATAATACTTTGCTGGAAGTATTAAATGCTGTGCCAGTTCAAAAGGGCGATGCCCTCTTCATCGAAGCGGGAACACTTCACGCGATTGGCAAAGGTATATTGCTTGCCGAAATTCAGCAAAATTCCAAAATCACTTATCGTGTCTACGATTACGGCAGAGTCGGTGCGGACGGTAAAAAGCGCGACTTGCACATTGAAAAGGCTCTGGCTGTGACAAATACTGTGCCGATAATCCGAAGCGGCACTGCTTACCCTCATATTGCCGACTGCGACTATTTCACGGTCGATAAACTCAATCTTGACGGCAAACTGACCTATCGTGTACAGGGCACTGTTTATGAGGATTCGTTTCTCTCTATTTTAATTTTAGACGGTGCTGGCACAATTACCAACAAAGCTGAAAAAATCAGCTATAAAAAAGGCGACTCGTTACTCCTGCCCGCTAATTCCGGTGACTGGCAGATTGAGGGCACTTGCGACGCGCTCCTGACTACCATTCGCGAAAAGGCTAATCCTATTCGCGTCGGCGTCAATATCAGCTCGTCGGACGTTCAGATTGGTCTCGTAAATGAGCAGCAGCAGTTAATTGCCGTTACTAAATATCCAATTAATCCTAAGCGTCCGCCCTCTGAAATTATAAACGAGACGGCTCAAAGTATTTTAAAATTAATTGAGGGTAACGATATACCGCTTGATCAAT
>JAFUTM010000034.1 GCA_017484235.1 Selenomonadaceae bacterium | reverse complement strand
ATTACTCTTGTCGAGAATACTCTTATACAATCCAACGAATTTGACAACTCATTTGATTTCGACTACAACGAACAACAGAATCCTCTTCACGATAATAATAATCAACCTACAATTGAAGCTCCAACATTACCCGAAAATCAAACTGCTACACCACCAGTTCCCCATCAATCCGACACTCAATCTAATGCACCTGTATCTCAGTCTAATCAAATATCCAGACCAACGCCTCATATTTCAGATATTCGCGACCTTTATTCTGATTCTCAAATACGCAGTAAACTTGCTGACTTATCCGATGGTCTACGTGTTAAGGTTGATGATATGACCGGCATCACTTATTACCACGTCCCTCATTACCGACCTTTTAATGAAATTGAGGTTATACCCTATGTCGGTGTTACTCCTGATTTTAAAGCGGTCTTATTTGATGCACTTAGTTTTTTTAGTAAAGAAGATTTTACATTTTGGCAGGTTTACATTAAATCAGGCAATGGCAAGTTATATCAATTAATTTATAATCCTCTTGACATTATTTATAAATTTGACAACTCACGCATTCATAATTTCGTAAAATCTTATTACAATAAACCTATGACTGCTGAAATGTATACCGCATTAAAGGACGCTGCTTTCAGCGGTTATATGAAAGTCAGATTTAGAAGTTCAACCTATTCTTCCGAACGTGAACTTTTACCTAAAGAAATTGCTCAAATTAAAAAAGTCATTCTAATTTATGACTTCCTACATAACAAATAATTTATTTTTTTCGCTGCGCGGTCAATCAAAAACTGATATGTGCAAATAAAAAATAATTTAATTAAGACCACCTATTGTTGCTTTATGTTCTTCATAAAATTATCATATCTTTTTATTTCTTCACTGTATTTATCAATATACTCTTGTAACGCTTTATTTACTATAGCACTCATATTTGTCTTATGCATTGCAGCTAATTTCTTAACGTCGGATTTTACATTCGGATACACAGATATCGTTATTTGGTCGGTTTTGTTTTCTGTCTTTACTCCAAAATTTCTGCCCAGTGCAGCAAGCCCGCCCCTAAAACCACTACCTATTGCTTGAAACTTCCATAGTCCACTATGTTTATATATTTCTGCTACAATTATCGCTGTTTCGACAGAAAAATCTTTTTCAAGATCATAGTGAATTAACTCTTTGTTATTGTCATAATCTACCACTCGAATAAAAGATTGTTTTATCATTCCAAAATTTTGTTGTCTTTCTTCGGATTCATATATCGTTATTGTAAAAGCTATTTTATCAACATGTGGTGGCAATTTTGATAAATCTACAATTATCTGCTCATTGTCTCCAACATCACCACCAACTAAATTATCACCTAAATGTTCAACTGCACCAGAACTATCTTTTAAATTATTATAAAATACAAAATCCCTTTCGTTGGTAACTTTGCCGTCAACGCCTAATAAAAAAGCCGAAGCGTCTAAATCAAATGCATTCGCATCACTGCTTAAACTCCAGCCTAAACCCACTAATATATTTTTTAACTCAGGATTATTTTTTGTTAAATCAATCTTCTGCCCTTTAACTAAGTTTATTGCCATACTTTTTTCCTCAATAATTTCATACATTTGACTTTGCGACTCATTTAATATATCTCTAACTATCAAACAATCTGATATTGCCCTATGATGATCGGCAGATATGTTAAGCTCATTACAAATATTTTCCAGACTATAACTCTTAAATGAAGGAAAATTACGCCTACATATTTTTAATGTATCAACATAATCATTACCAAAGATCATGCCCATTTCTTTATAGAAATAAACATATATAAATTGTATGTCAAAATACACATTATGCCCTACTATTATTTCATCTTTTAGGAAATTCCATAAGTCCTGTGCTATATCTTTAAATTCTGGTGCTTCAATCAACATATCATCTGTGATGCCCGTCATTTTCTTTACTCGACTCGATAATTTATTTGGCACTTTTATCAATGACTCATATCTTGCAATTTCTTGTCCATTTCTGATTTTTATGCAACCAACTTCTATTATGTGATTCTTTCTCGGATTAACACCAGTTGTTTCTAAATCTATTATCGTGTAACTATTCGGTATTTCATCTAATGATTTACCTTTTTTTATTTCAATTTCTTCAATAGATTGTTTTGTGTCAGCCGTTTCTTCCACGTTGCTTGCTCCTTATCACGGTTTATCATTGTGATTTTTCTGTTTTGTTTCTCGTACAATTCAACATACTCTTCTGTAAAAAAATTCATTTATTTGTCCCGCCCTTCTTACTACCCTGCCATCTCAATTCACTGCTACTTTTTTCCCGTGTGATTCCCTTAACAAGTTCAACATTCCTATCAATAATATCTGCCCGTCCGCATTCAATCCATCATAAGCCTTTAGCAATTCTGTTCGCTTTTCATTATATGTCGACGGTGGCGTTTTTGTGTTTAAATCATTATAACTCAAAAGATAATCAGTAGTCACATGAAAAAAATCAGCTAATTTTTTGAGATTAACATAATCCGGTTCGCGGCGACCTTGTTCCCACATTCCAATTGTACTTGATGAAACGTTCATAATTTTGCTCAATTCTGATTGTGTGATCCCTTTATCTTCACGCAACTGCTTTAAAGGTAATAACATCTTAATCGCCTCCTTTGTATTATTTTATTACACAATTTGTGCAATGTAAACAGTTTAAATACATTTTTTTAAAAATACTTGACATTACACAAAAAGTGTAGTAATATTACAAATATGAGCAACACGAAACGTGCAGGAGGTGACACAATGCAACTGCTAAAAAATTTCCGAAAAGAAAATGGTTATTCAAGACAAGATATGGCTGACAAGCTCAAAATTTCCCTTTCGTTTTATGATAAGGTCGAATTTGATGCAAGATCACCCAGTCAAAATTTCTTGAATAGATTTAAGACAGCCTTCCCTAATTTTGATATGAATATTTTTTTTGATAAATCACAACACAATTAGTGTAGCAAATATAAGAGAGGAGCTTTCATAATGAATGATTTAGTCACCATCAAATGCGGCGAACCTTTCACCAATAGTTTACTCGTCGCTGAAAAATTCCACAAAGATCACAAACATATTCTCGACAAAATTCGCTTTTTGGCAGCCGAAATTTCGGCCACGAAACTTGACGAAAATTACAATCCAAAATTCATCAAAAGCTCTTACAAAGATAACAGAGGCAAAACTTATCCGTTGTATTATCTGAATCAAGATGCATTTGTCGAGGTCGTCGGCAACCTTAACGGTAAAGAGGCTCGTCAATGGAAAAGAGAATACCACGCCGCCTTTAACAAATTGGCAAAGATTATTGTCAATCATCAAAACGCTGAATGGATAGACGCCCGCCACGACGTCAAGTCATATCAAAAGTTCCTCAATGATATGCTCAAAGACCTTGTTGATTATGCCGTCCAGCAGGGCTGCAAACACGCCGATAAGTTGTACATCAACTATAACCGTCTCATCAACAAAACTCTCGGCATTGATCCTGCTTCTCGCGACCAGCAGCCCGCTTATGTCTTGCACGAAATTCGCAAACTGCAGGCTATGATCGAGACCACCGTGCGCGGCTTAATGCGCCAAAACATACCATACAAACAAATTTATCAGGATTGCAAGTCCACACTCACAAGTTATTCTCAGCTCGCCTTTATCGGCCAGCAGCGTTTTATTGCTTAGAATCTGCGCGGGTGGTGAATGTTTTTAAATTTGTAGGAGGTCTACTATGGATAATATGCCACTGTTTCGCGGCAAAACACCCAACGGTCGTCTCGTCCAAGGCGGCGCATACCAAATTCAATACCGCGAATCTTTCAACACTTACATTGTTGACCATAAGGGCAATGAATATCGCGTCGACCCTAATTCCATTGCTCTTGCCACTAACTTCTTCGACAAGAACCACGATAGGATTTTCATCTATGACAAAATCCGTTTCAATCATCATTTACCGAATATCGATTCAGTTGGCACTGTTACTCAGCTCATTGATGGTCTGTTTGTTGTCAACTTCCCTTATCTCAAAAATGACTTTGGTGTTCACGTCGAGACTTTAGCTCAGATTGCCGGCCAGTCCACCATTATTTAATTCGGAGGTCAATACACTTGAACAAAAAGAAACAAAAAAATAAACAAGCACATAATGCCCTGCTGCAAGCCGTTTACTCACTCAATGAAACTTCCACTTTGCAGGACAAACAGCTCCGTCTCGCCATCGGCGCTCTTAATCAGCATCAAGTCACCACTCACAATCTCATTGATTACGTTTTTGTGAAACAATCTGCAGAACTCAATAAGCGGTTTTACAATACCAGGTCTGAATTGATGAATTGCATTTTTGAGCGTATGCACCATTACGAAAACTTAATTGACAGGTTAATCTGGTTCCAATTAATCGTTTTCGCCGCCATTATTACTTTCTTCTTTATTTCTTAGCTGCGCGGTGATTCTTTTAAATAGAAAGGTACTATCATTGGTTAAAGAAGAACATAAAAATATTCATCATTTATCGCGCATAGAAAAAATAAGTACTAATATCTATGATTAGGAGGTAAT
>JAFUTM010000331.1 GCA_017484235.1 Selenomonadaceae bacterium | reverse complement strand
GCAATGGAGACTTTGTTAATTAACAAAAATGTTGCTGATAAATTCTTGCCGATGATAAAAACTGAAATGGAAAATAAAGGCGTTGAGCTGCGCGGCTGTGAACGCTGCCTGAAAATTTGTCCTGATATGAAGCCTGCGGTTGAAGAGGACTGGTCAACAGAATACAATGATTTAATTTTATCGGTTAAAATTGTTGACGATATTGATGAGGCCATTGAGCACATCAATAAGTATAACACAAAACATTCTGACTCCATTATTACAGAAGATTTAAACAGTGCCCACAAGTTTTTGCAGGAAGTTGATGCGGCGGCGGTTTATATTAACGCTTCAACGAGGTTTACTGACGGTTTTGAGTTTGGCTTTGGGGCAGAAATTGGAATCAGCACACAAAAACTGCACGCACGTGGACCAATGGGCTTAGAAGCTCTTACAACGAGTAAATATCTCATCTTCGGTCAAGGTCAGATTCGATAACTCATTATTATGAAGCAAATTATTGGATATTTAAGGACAATAATAAACTATTTTCATACGAGCAAAGGGCGTCACGATATTTTAGATTACATAAAGGTTGTATTTTTAATAATAGTGACGACGATAATTATAACTGTTATTTTGCTAAATTTTGATTTTATTCTTTAATCGTTGATTGAGATTAAATTACATTTTTATATTACAACTTCTTTCTCAGCGGCGAGAAATTCTTTAGTTGGCCGAAGCTGCTGTGTCTCCGTTTAACTGTATCGTCTTGCAAAGCTGAGAGGCTCGACCAATCAGAAGTACAAAGAGCCGCCTCGCTGAGAGTACATCACGTACTCTCGCGCTCGGGAGCCGCTCACATCACGTTCGCGATTTTGGGATAAAGAACTTTGCGTTCAGTGATTTTATATTTGATATTCAATTCCTAATTATTAATTCATAATTCCTAATTAAATTTGGTGGTGGTGTTGAAGTGAAAGTTGGAATAATGGGCGGAACATTTGATCCGATACATAATGGACATCTTGTGACAGCTGAGGCAGTTCGAGACGCAATCGACCTTGACGAAGTATTATTTATTCCATCAGCACGCCCGCCGCATAAACGAGATAAAAATGTCACTTCACCGGAACATCGTTTAGCAATGACGGTGCTCGCGACGTGCTCACACCCAAATTTTAGAGTATCAACTATAGAAATAATGCGGACTGGTCCATCTTATGCGGTTGATACGATTGATGCTCTGAAAAAAGAGTTCGGCGGTGGAACGGAATTTTATTTTATACTTGGAGCCGATGCGGCATTAGAGCTTTCGACTTGGCATCATGCACAGGAATTGATTGAAAAATGTACGTTTATTGCTGCGACCAGGCAGGGCACGGATATTGACATTGCAACGGTTGAAGCTCAGTTTGGCGAAGTCGGGCACGGGCACATTTTACGAGTTGAGACGCCCAAAATAGAAATATCTTCAACCGACATACGCGAGAAAATAAAATCTGGTCATTCAATAAAATACTTAGTGCCTGATTCGGTTGAAGCATACATATTTAAGGAGCAACTTTATTATGACGATAGATGAAATGAGGCGCACGCTGCAAAGTAGGTTGAAAACCAGTCGATTTGCACATTCAATTGGTGTGGCAGATACCGCAGTTAAACTTGCCAAGCGTTTTAATGTGGACGTCGACAAGGCCTATATTGCTGGTCTGCTTCACGATTGTGCCCGTGAGTTTGAAAATGATGAGCTGCCGGCTGAGGCAATCAAGCGCGGTATAGAAATTGGTGAGGTTGAGCATTCAATGCCTTTGCTTTTACATTCATATATTGGCGCAAAGATGGCGGCTGAAATTTATGGTGTTGATGACACTGAAATTGCACAGGCAATATGGCGGCACACGGTTGGCAGCCGAAATATGACGAAGCTGGATAAAATAATTTATTTTGCTGATATGATTGAACCTCATAGAGATTATCCTGGCGTTGACAAACTCAGGCAGCTTGCTCAGTCTGCTGAACTCGATGAAATGGTTTTAACTGGACTCAGCGAGTCGATAATATTTGTCGTGCAGAAAAATTCACTGGTTCACCCAGACACAGTTGCTGCCAGAAACGATTTACTAATGAGGAATTAGGAATGAGGAATGTTGAATAATTCGTAATGCTTAATGCATAATGCGAAATGCACAATTCCTAATTTAACATTTCTGATAAAAGTAAAATTATGGCTAATCAGACAAACAAAACTAAAGACAATATTGAGAAAAAACGAAATCAACTTAACAGACGGCGGAGGATTAAATTCTTTCGTCTGGTTTTTATGCTCGTTTTGCTTGGACTGATTGGTTCGGCAGTGCTTTTCGTAGGGCTTGGTATTTATAATTTCGCCAGCCATTTCTTTAATGAGTTTAACACAATGTATCAAGGTTATAATGACAGAAAAAACGCGCGGCAGGGCAGCCCTAATCCGCGTTTTGACGGTTACACAAATATTTTAATACTTGGCGTCGACGAAGGTGCAACCGACAGCGAAGATGAAGTTGGTCCGCAGAATGCGGATACAATCTTAGTTTTGAGCTTTTCAAATGATACTGGACGTTCGCGTCTTATATCCATTCCTCGTGACACTTGGGTAAATCGGTCAGCTGGCTCTGGAAGAATCGGTAATATGTATCAAATGGGCGGAGCTAATTTAATGGTTAGACAAGTCTCAGCGTTGCTTGGCATTTCGATTCATCAATATATAATCGTTGATATGAGGACATTTGCTGATTTAATAGATGTGCTTGGTGGAATTGATATTTATGTTGAAGAGAATATGGATTATGATGATGAGGCTTCTGGTTTATCCATTCATCTTGAGCAGGGCTATCAGCATCTCAACGGTGAAGACGCTCAAAAGTATCTGCGCTTCAAGGGCGAAAATTGGGCGACGTTGGCAGAGTACAGCGTCAACAGAAATTTATCAAAGCTCTGTATG
>JAFUTM010000330.1 GCA_017484235.1 Selenomonadaceae bacterium | reverse complement strand
TTTATTTGTCATAGCGCCAATCTTACCGGATTTTATTCCAGCTTCTGATAAGGCCTGCTGGATTGTTTCAGCAGCTATTTGTCCTGCTAATTTATTATCCGTTGATAAAAATGCTACACCGTCAAAATCTGCTGCATTGTCCACGTAAACAATCTTGACACCAGCTTCTTCAGCTTTCTTTAGACTGTCATTGACTCCGGTCAAAGAACTTGATGCAAGTAGAATGGCATTTGCACCGTCTTCGACAGCTTGATTGATGCAAACATTTTGCAAATCATCTTCGTGCAGGTCCGGTCCAATCCATTTATATTTAATGCCGCCGATTTCGTCTACCGCTTGTCGACAGCCCATATCTATTGATTTCCAAAAATCATCTACCATATTCATAGTAATTAGATAAATTTTATACTCATTTTTATTGCCGGACGCATTTGTCGTATTCTTTTCCGAATCGTATATTACAATTATGTCGTCAGATGTTGTGACTGATGTATAATAAATTAAGGCAGAAGCTATAATTGCACTCACAACTACAGCTATTATTAGATTTATTTTTTGCAACAAAAACTCTTTCATTAAAATCACCGCCAATTGATTTATTATACCATTTGTTTGCTAACTTATCAATAAAAAAAGTTTGTGCTCAATTTACACAAACTTTATTAATTTTGACTTGTATAGTATAACTTTTTATTTTTTAATTACTGCTGCTGCCAACAATGGCTTTACGTATTAAGTCAATTGGTATAATCGTAAACGCCATTGCAATGACAAATGCCCACTCGCTCATCGTAAGTCCGAAGCAGCGAAGTATCACACCGCCCAAATAGGTCATTATAACCTGTACCACGACGATTAACGCCATTACTTTCAAAAATCCTGTATTGCCGCCAATATTGTCAAACAGATTCATCTGATCAGTACGTGCATTGAAGGCATTGAACACGGCGGTAAATATGAAGAAGGCAAAATAACCTGTCATCAAATATGCACTGTCACCACCAAAGTTATACATACTCGTATTCATATCGTCAAGTCTGAAATGGCTGCGTGAGAAATCCGTGAGTAGGAACACCAAGCCCATTGCAAATGACCACAACGCGCCCGTTCCGATTGCACTGTACATATACTTGCTGATGATGTGTTCGTCACGCTGTTTAGGTTTCTCGTCCATATACCTGTCAAGTGCCGGCTCACCACCAAATGCGAGTGCCGCCAAAGTATCCATAACGAGGTTGACCCAAAGTATTTGCGTGATTGTAAGAGGATTTTCCATTTCAAGCAGCGGACATACGAAGGAGATTAACACAGCCGCCACGTTGATTGTAAGCTGGAATATGATAAATTTACGAATTGAATTAAATATTGTACGGCCATAGAGGATAGCTTTACCGATTGATCTAAAGTTATCGTCAAGGATAACAATTTCGGACGCTTCTTTTGCAACTTCAGTGCCGCCGCCCATTGCAAAACCGACGTCTGCTTTTTTAAGTGCAGGCGAATCATTAACGCCGTCGCCGGTCATACCAACAACAAGGTTAAGTTCCTGCGCAAGTCTGACAAGACGTGACTTATCGGTTGGCAGTGCACGAGCAATTACGCGCAGTCTCGGCAAATTTGCTTTAACCTCATCATCAGACATTTCATTGAGTTCAGCACTGGTGATAACAATTGCATCATCAATCTCAATCAGTCCGGCTTCTTTAGCAATCGCCTGTGCGGTCTCTTTGCGGTCGCCGGTAATCATAACGACCTGTACGCCAGCCTTGTGAACCTGCTCAATAGCTTTAATTGCATCAGGACGAACATCATCGCGAATGCCAGTCACACCGACGAAAGTAAGACCGCTGTCAGGAATTTCACCGTTGTTGACTTCACCGTCATAGGTTACAAGCGCCAACGTTCGGATTGCACGATTGGCAAGCTCATCAATCTTGGAATTAATCTCAGTAGTTGAATTTAATTTTTGTTTTTGACCATTTTCGTCATAATAATACGAACATTTATCAAGCAAACGCTCCGGCGCACCTTTGATTAACCAAAGATTATAATCGCCGCTGACTTTTGCCATTGAATATTTCTTCGCGCTGTCAAACGGCACAGTGTCACCAACATTGACTTCGAGAGGGCTATCTTTGCCGATTACAAAGCCCAAAAGTGCGCGGTCAGTCATATTACCGCCAACAATATCATTGCCAGTGATAACTGCGCCACTGTTGTATCTGACTGAAAGTGAAATTAAATCTTGACGAGGCTTGCTGATCTGATCAAAAGAATCCGTAAACTTAGCAGTGCCGTCAAGAAATGTAACGACTTCGAGCTGACCTTTGGTGATTGTACCTGTCTTATCACTAAACAGAAGATTTAATGAGCCAGCCGTTTCAATACCAGAGATTTTACGAACTAAAACGTTATCCTTGAGCATCTTGCCCATATTTTGAGCAGAGACAATTGCAATCATCAGCGGAAGGCCTTCCGGCACCGCCATAACGATAATTATAACTGCCAGCATTACTGCTTCAACAATTATATTTAAGACGTTCATTGGATCTGCTGAACAAAATGCGCTGACTGCTGCCATATCGAAACCGTTGTGAATGACAATTTTGTTGAATATATAAGCAAGTGCAATTGCCACACCGCCGATATAACCAAACTTGCTGATTTGTCCAGCTAAGTCGCCTAATTTTAATTTCAGTGGCGTGTCACGGTCTTCATCGGTCTGAAGTTCGCCGGCAATCTGACCGTAGAGTGTCTTGTCGCCGAGCGTGACTGCTCTCATTACCGCATTACCGCCCGCAACGACCGCACCACGAAATACTTTGTGATGATTGAGGAAATCTGTACTCGTCACAGCCTCAGCATCTGCTTCAGCGTTAAGTGGCGGCGTTTTAGTTTCTTCTTTAGCTTCACCGTTGAGAATTGACTGATCAACTTGAATTGAGCCGTCAATTACAACACCGTCAGCAGGTATTTTATCACCAGTCTGCAAAAGCACACAATCGTCAATTACAATATCGTTAATTGGAATCTCGACGATTTCGCCGTTGCGGTAAACTTTACATTTAATTAAGGACGCTTCGGCCTGAAGTGCCTGGAACGCCGATTCATTTCGATACTCAGAATAAGTTGACACGCCGGTGGCAAGAACTACCGCCATTGCAATACCAACAGATTCATACCATTCACTTTTGCCCATAAACGCGAATATGACATTCAATATAAGGGCAAATATCAAAATCTTAATGATTGGGTCGTCAAAATTAGCTTTAAGTTTATCCCAAAAGCCCTCACGCGCCTGTTCA
>JAFUTM010000329.1 GCA_017484235.1 Selenomonadaceae bacterium | reverse complement strand
TTCCGACAACGTTAAAAATAACAATGAAACAACGGAAATTAGTCAAAATAGCACTTCTGAGGCAGTTGATTTTGCCAAAGTCAACAGTGCTAAGGCAGCCGATTTGTTTGATGATGTAGAATCGAAAATTCAAAACATATTGAATGATGGTTCTGAATATGCTGTGTATCTTGCCTACCCTCAACAAACAGATGAAGTTTTTATTTATAACTCTCAACAGTGGCGTTCGGCAAGCATGATAAAAGTATTCATTCTTGCTACCGCTATGGAGATGGCCCAAAATGGAGAGTTATCACTTGATGAAACTGTTACTTTGCAATCTGCCGATAAAGTCGGTGGTGCCGGTATTCTTGTAGGCTATTCAACAGGATCACAGCTTTCACTTCGTCAAGTTTTGAAACTCATGATAACACATAGTGATAATACGGCAACGAACATTGCGATTAACAGACTCGGTATGTCTACTATTAATGATTATATTGCTCGCAACAATTATAATGATACGATTCTGCAACGCAAGATGATGGATATGGACGCGATTTATGCCGGTCGAGAGAATTATACTTCCGTTAGAGATTTAGGCAATTTCTTTTTAAAGCTCTATAAGCACGAATGTGTTAGTGAAGAATATGACGAAATTATGCTTGACTTCTTAAAAGCTCAAACCGACGACGAATGTTTTAACACTGCATTGCCAGATAAAGTCATTGCGCATAAGACCGGTGCACTCTCTGGGCTCTTTGATGAAGGTGGAATAATTTACAATGGTGAAAATGATACTATCCTTGTGATTATGACTGAAAATTTTACGAGTGAAAAAATCGTCATCGGGCGAATGAAAAAATTTGCAAGGGCAGTTGTGTATTAAAAATAACTCAACACGATTCAGATAAAAATTTGCAATAAAAACGGAGGGTACAACCCTCCAATATTTTATTTAGACAACATTATTTTTATTTTTTCAATAACTCAACAGTATGTTTATAAACTTGACCAGGCGTGATGTTGGTAAGTCTTGCGACACCACTTGAGATTGCTGCCTGTGCAACAGCTTCCGCTACCTTTGGAGCAACGCGCTCATCAAACGGATTAGTTATAACGTGTTCCTCGTCCAATTCTTCGTCACTAATTAATGAAGCAATCGCATAAGCAGCGGCAATCTTCATATCCTCATTAATATCAGTTGCTCTTACGTCCAACGCTCCGCGGAATATGCCAGGAAATGCCAGCAGATTGTTGACCTGATTTGGAAAATCACTGCGGCCGGTGCAAACTACTCTTGCGCCGGCTGCTTTTGCTTTATCCGGCATTATTTCCGGCACAGGATTTGCCATTGCTAAAATAATGGCATCTTTGTTCATTTTTTGTATCATTTCTTCATTAAGAAGATCCGCTTTTGATACGCCGATGAATACATCTGCACCGTGTATAACATCTGCAAGCTGGCCAGCTTCTTTATTTTTATTGGTGATTGCTGCGATTTCGTCTTTATATGGATTCATTCCTTTTTGGCGGCCTTCGTAAATTGCACCGGTTGAATCGCAAAGCAGAATGTCTTTGGCACCTATACGCTGCAGCAGTTTAGTTATTGCCATACCGGCAGCACCGGCACCGTTGACAACAATTTTTATTTCTTCAAACTTCTTGCCAACCAAACGGAGTGCATTAATGAGAGCTGCCGAAACAACTATTGCCGTGCCGTGCTGGTCGTCGTGGAATACAGGTATATCAACGGAATCTTTGAGTGCATTTTCTATGTCAAAACATTCCGGTGCTTTTATATCTTCGAGGTTGATGCCGCCGAAGCTCGGAGCCATAAGCTTAATGGTTTTAATGATTTCATCTACGCTTGGTGTGTCAAGACAAATTGGTATCGCATCAACGCCAGCAAAGCCCTTAAACAAAATGGCCTTGCCTTCCATAACCGGAAGTCCGGCAGCGGCACCAATATTGCCCAAGCCGAGCACGGCTGAGCCGTTTGTCACTACTGCAACGAGATTGCCGCGATTCGTATAATCATAACTTTTATCAATATCTTTTTCGATTTCAAGACACGGCGCAGCTACTCCTGGCGTGTAAGCCAATGTTAAGTCTTCAGCCGTACCAAGCGGCACTTTACTTGTTGTTGCTAATTTTCCGTGATTGTTCTTATGCAATTTTAATGCTCTTTCATACACATTTGGCATATATGTTACTTCCCTT
>JAFUTM010000328.1 GCA_017484235.1 Selenomonadaceae bacterium | reverse complement strand
GAATCAACTTTCTAATACGGTTACAATCATCGTATGGAAAGCTACAGTTAAAGTCAATATTGAAAACGCGGAAGTCAGAGCTTGGCTGAATCGTGACGCTCAAATACGCGCAAATATTGTTAATCAAAATAATGCAGCGGTACAGGCGGCTGCTGAAAATGACCGCAAAATTGAGAATTTACGTAAACGTGCTGAGACTGCGACAACAGACGCGGAACGCACGGCGATACAAGCCGAATATGAACAGGCTGATAATGAGTTTTTATTAATTCAAAAGTTTAGAGAAGGCAACCAACTTTATTATCAAGGTAATTATAATGGAGCCGTTACTAAATATACTCAGATACATCAAATAAAACCAAATTATGCAAAAGTAAACAACAATCGCGGCAATGTATATACCGATTTAAAAAACTACGACGCGGCGATAAATGATTATACGAAAGCAATCGAACTGAATCCAAACGATGCGGATATATACTATAATCGTGGCTGTACTTATGATGACTTGAAAAATTATAGTGCGGCAATAGACGATTATACAAAGGCCATTTCACTCAATCCGAATATGTATCAAGCTTACTATAATCGCGGCATTTCTTATTATTACTTGCAAAAGTATAATGAGGCAATTGCTGATTATTCTAAAGCAATTCAACTAAATCCGAACTATGCAAAGGCATACGCCAATCGCGGCAATATTTATGCTGAAATGGGCAACCATAATCAAGCAGTAAACGATTACACTAAAGCAATTCAGCTCAATCCAAATGATGCAGTGACATATAACAATCGCAGTGTTGCTTATAAAAACTTGCAAAAGTACAATGAGGCAATAACCGATGGTACTAAAGCCATTGAGTTGAATCCGAATAATGCACTGGCGTACAATAATCGCGGTCTTGCTTATTATGAGTTGCAGCAATACACAGACGCAATAAATGACTATCATAAAGCAATCGAGCTAAATCCAAATGATGCGGAAGCATATAATAATCGTGGCAACGCTTATGCTGAAATGGGCAATTCTACTCAGGCAATAGTAGATTTCAATAAAGCGATAGAGCTGAATCCAAAATATGCGAGCGCATACATCAATCGTGGTCTTACTTATATGGATACAAATAATTTTGAAAAGGCAGTACGCGATTTTACCAAATACATTGAATTGCAGCCGAATGATTCTAATGGTTACAACTGTCGTGCGAAGGCATACAATAATTTGAAAAAATATAATGAAGCTGTCATCGACTGCAATAAGGCTCTTGAGCTTGAAGTGCAGAATTTAGATGCATATTACCAGCGCGGTATTGCTTATATGAATTTGAAAAAATATAACGAAGCAACTGCGGATTTAAGTAAAGTCATTGAAGGTGCTCCAAATTTTGCGCTTGCATACTACAATCGCGGTCTTATTTATACTAATAAAAATCAATTGGAAGAGGCGGCACGCGATTTTAGCAAATACATTGAGCTTGAACCAAATGACGTTGACGGTTACACTTCACGTGCGCGGGCGTATAATGATCTGCAAAAACACGATGAAGCCATTGCCGACTGCAATAAGGCTCTTGAGCTTGAAGTGCAGAATTTAGATGCATATTACCAGCGCGGTATTGCTTATATGAATTTGAAAAAATACAACGAAGCAGCTGCGGATCTCAGTAAAGCCATTGAAGGTGCTCCAAATTTTGCAGGTGCATATTTTCATCGTGCTATGACTTATCATTATCTGGAAAATTACAACGCGGCAATAAAAGACTATAATAAATCAATTCAACTCGATTCAAATTTTGATTGGGCATACAACAATCGCGGTTTTGCTTATTATAAACTGAAACAATACACACAAGCAATAGCAGATTATACCAAAGCAATTGAGTTGAATCCGAATAATGCATTGGCATACGTCAATCGAGGCAATGCTTATTATAATCTGAAGCAATATAATAAAGCATTAGCTGATTTTAACAAAGCATTGCAACTTAATCCTAATCTTTCTGCAGAAATTTATTATAAGCGCGGCAAAGTGTATGAGTCAATTGGCGATAATGTGAAAGCGCAAGCCGACTTCGACAAGGCGAAACAGCTCGGTTATAATGGTTAAAGGAGTTAGAAAATGTACATAAACAAAATGATTAGACAAAGTATCTTAGCGTCAGTGATGTGTGGTGGCTTGATAATAGTACCAGCATTTTATCCGCCTAATATTAATTTGGCGATGCCATTGATTTCTGTTGCACACGCAGAGGTTAGAATGTACACCGGCGTTGGCGAAGATTATTCCAATCAGTATGAATCACAAGAAATCGCCAAACAACGTGCACGTCGAAACGCAATAAAGAACGCTACCGAACAGGCAGGCGTCTACCTGCGGACATATGCCCAATCTATAAACGGCAACTTGTCTGATGATGAAATTTCTGCTATTACGAGCAACAATTATGAAGTCGTCGGCGACGTGAAGTATGATAAGACGGTGAATCAACTGTCTAACACAGTTACCGTAATAGTATGGAAAGCAACAGTTAAGGTTAATGTTGATAACGCGGAAGTCAGAGCTTGGCTGAATCGTGACGCTCAAATCCGTGCAAATATTGTCAATCAGAATAATGCAGCGGCACAGGCGGCGGCTGAAAATGACCGTAAAATTGAAGATTTACGCAAACGTGCTGAAACTGCGACAACTGACTCAGAACGCACGGCGATACAAGCCGAATATGAACAGGCTGATAATGAATTTGTGACTAATTTACTGTTGGAAGAAGGCAATAAGTTATATTATCAAGGCGATTATAATGGTGCAATTGCGAAATATAATGAAGCACTGCAATTGAATTCGAATTTTACGTTTGCTTATAACAATCGCGGCAATGCTTACTCTAACTTGCGAAACTACACGGCAGCGATAGCCGACTTTAATAAAGTTATCTCACTCAATCCGAATGATGATTATGCGTATAACAATCGTGGTCTCGCTTATGCTGATTTAAAAAATTACACTGCAGCAATTTCTGATTACACGAAGGCAATCACTATCAATCCAGATATGGCGGAAGCATATTATAATCGCGGCATTGCTTATCAAAATATGCAACAATACAATGAGGCGATAGCTAATTATAATAAAGCAATTGCTATCAATCCAAACTATGTGGAAGCTTACAGCAATCGCGGTCTCGCTTATGCTGATTTAAAAAACTACACACAGGCGATAGCTGATTATATGAAGGCACTTACTCTCAATCCGAATGATGCAATGACGTACTACAACAGAGGCAATGCACGTTTTGACTTGCAACAATACAATGAGGCGATAGCCGATTTTAATAAGGCAATCGAACTCAATCCGCAATATTTTGAAGCATACTACAATCGTGGTCTCATTTACCACACTTTAAAAGATTATAACAAGGCGGTAGCCGACTTTTCTAAAGCAATTGAACTTGATCCAAATTATGTGGTCGCGTACAACAATCGCGCGATAGCGTATGCAATGTCCGGCAATCTTGAAGCCGCATTGAAAGATATGAATAAAGTGATAGAATTTAGACCAAATGACGGCAAGCCTTATCATCTGCGCGGATTAATTTATCAGATGATGGGTGACAATGCACGAGCAGAAATTGACTTTGCAAAGGCACGCGAACTTGGCTACAACGGCTAAATATAAGTAAATGATCAAAATAAAAAGGCAGGCGACAAACCTGCTTTTTTTATTGTGATGAGTTGCAAACTGGTTGACTCAGTTTATTTCGTTTGTTAAAATAAAAATCAGCGCTTATATTTCCTTTCAAAAATTGAGGTGATTTAATGGTATTGACTGACGAACAACAACAAGCCGTTTCCATTCGCAATAAAAATCTACTGGTGGCAGCAGCAGCAGGTTCCGGCAAAACGAGGGTCCTTATTGAACGAATAAAGAAGATGATTTTGGACGGCGAGTGTGATGTTGATAAGCTACTCATAGTAACATTCACCAACGCAGCAGCCGCAGAAATGCGTACACGTCTGCATAGCGCGTTAAAGGCCGAACTGAAAGTTAAAACGGATATGGAAACGATTGAACGGCTCGAAAGGCAGCTTGTTTTAATGAGCGGCGCGTCCATAATGACACTGCACGCCTTTTGTCAAACGCTGCTCAAACGGCACTTCTCAAAAATAGATTTAGATCCAAAATTCCGGCTGGCTGATGAGCAGGAATTAAATTTGATTAAACAAGACGTAATTGCTGAACTCTTTGAAAGTAAATACGAGTCCGGCGATAAAAATTTTGGTAAGTTTACTGATGACTTTGGCGGTACGGAAAGAGGCGACAGTAAACTCTATGATTTAATTTTGGATCTCTATAAATTTTCACAGAGCCAGCCTTATCCTGAAGAATGGCTTCAATCGTTGACGGAATCGTTTAATATAGACGAAGACGCTAAATTAAAGGACACTTTCTGGTATGACTCCGCTATTAAACACATAAAATTTGTACTTGACGCGGCTTATGATGAGTGCCTGGTCACATATAATCTTGCCTGCGCGAATAGTATCTATGTCGAAACCATAGAAGACGACCTGCACAATGTCCTTTTACAATTAAAAAAAGCAGCTAACAGTAATGATTGGCAATGCATTTATAATGAAATGATGAATTATAAATTTCAAAATCTTAAAGCCGTCCGTAAGAAGGTAGACGAGGACGCAAAAAACGCAATCCAAATGAGCCGCGATGAATATAAGACATCAATAAAAACTTTACGCGATAAATACTTCTTTGCAACGGAGACAGAAATGATTGAAGACCTCAGATCAATGAAACCTTCAATTGATACTTTAATTCAAGTGACACTGGATTTTATACAGGCTTATAGTGCGGCAAAGCGCGACAAAAACATAATTGACTTCAACGATATGGAACATCTTGCATTAAAGATTTTGTCGGATAAATCTACAGCGGCTGCACTGCGCAAAAAGTATCACGCGGTAATGGTTGATGAATATCAAGATACTAACGGTGTGCAGGACGCAATTTTGACAATAATATCTGATCCGTTGAAGGCAAACTTCTTTGCGGTCGGCGATGTAAAGCAGAGCATTTATCGCTTTAGACTGGCAGATCCAACATTGTTTATGGATAAATACAACAGCTATCCTACAACAAAAGATTATGCTGCCCAAAATGATAAGGCGGTCAATTATGACGATTGCCTTAGAATTGATTTATCGCAAAACTTTCGCAGCCGGCGTGAAGTGTTAAATGCAGTAAACTTTGTATTTGAGCGACTGATGACAAAAGAGGCAATGGAAATACCTTACGATAAGGATGCTCGCTTAAACTATGGTATGGATTACACAACGGATATTGGTAACACTTTGGACAGCCCTACAGAATTTTATTTGATTAATGATAATAAATCTGCGCCGTTGGAAGAGGACGACGATAATGCTAAATATCAAGAATATGTACACAATATCGAACGTGAGGCGCAAGTGATTGCCGACCGAATTAAAAATCTGATTAAATCTAACACGCAAATCTATGACAAAGACGACAATAAATATCGCACAATTAAATACCGAGACATTGTAGTATTGCTGCGTTCACAGGAATCCTCAGCAAATCACGTAATGGACGTTTTTGAAAAAAATGAAATACCGGCCTATTCCATTGGCGATAAAAATTATTTTAAAGCATTGGAAATACAAATTATGGTTTCACTGCTTACCGTGCTGGACAATGCGCGGCAAAATATACCACTTGCAGCGGTAATGCTCTCACCGATTGGCGGCTTTAATGCCTCTGAGCTGGCGTCATTGCGAATAGCTTCACGATATGAAGACTTTATAACGGTATTGACGACGGCAGCCGCCTCAACGCCTGAAATGAATCCGCTAAACTTACCTGTATCCTTATTAAAAAAGTCTGTATCATTTTTACAAAAATTAAATACGTGGCGTGAACTGGCACAAAATGTGAGCGTGCCGGAACTAGTTTCTACTATTTATCGCGAAACCGGCTACT
>JAFUTM010000327.1 GCA_017484235.1 Selenomonadaceae bacterium | reverse complement strand
TCTTTACTCTGAATTATTTGACGACCGCTTCTCATTAAATCGTCAATGCGTTCGCCGTCCATTAATTTTATATCATTCATCATTATTCATTGTATTGCGGTGCGAACGGAATTTTTTATTGTGCGTGTTGTGTGGATAATTTTCATTGCGGCGATCTCGTTTTTGAAATTTACGGCCGTCTTTATTATCTTTATATCGATTGTCTCGATTATCCTTGTCGCGAGTAAATTTAGCCTCTTTCGCATCGTCAGCAGGACGATTTTGAGTATTTGGTCTTGATTGCGATAAATAACCAGACTTTGATTGAGGTCTTTTATTGTAACGATAAGACTTGTCGTAATGCCTATCATTAAGCCCGTCATTAGATGATTTTTCATTATATTTGTCATTCTTAATAGTCTCATTCTTCGGTTCAGAACTATCAGTTACATCCTCTGGTTCGGCACTATTAATATCGCTGACTATCGCAACAATGGTTTCGCCGTCCTGCGTAGTTTGTTCAGCATCAAATATATTATCCCAAGCTTCTATTACCGTTTTTGAATTATCCAATATTATAGTTGCCGTTCGACGCTGATGATTTATGGAAATAACTTTGCCCTCACCTTCGTCAACAACGACTCTGCCATTTAATTTTGGCTCTTTTACAACTTCAGACTGATTGTTGTCGGAATAAAAATCATTTTCAAATTTAAGGCAGCACATTAAACGACCGCATATGCCCGAAATTTTCGACGGATTTAAGGAAAGACTCTGTTCTTTGGCCATGCGAATAGAAACCGGAATAAAATCACCTAAAAATGAGGCACAGCACAATTTACGACCGCAGCAACCGATTCAACCAATCAATTTAGCTTCATCGCGAACGCCGACTTGATGAAGTTCAATTCGCGTACGAAAAACTGCCGCTAGGTCTCTTACCAGATCGCGGAAATCGACACGGCCGTTTGCCGTAAATGAGAAAACTATTTTACTTAAGTCAAAAGCATATTCAACGCCTATAAGATTCATTGGCAAGTCGTGTTCAATAATTTTTTGCTTACATATTTCAAAGGCATCTTTTTCCTTAGCGTGATTTTCAGCTATTCTTGCCATATCAAACGAGTTAGCTTTACGTCGGATAAAATCGAATTTAATTTTATCGCTGGCAATTTCACGCGGAGAAATAACCACCTCTACACACTCAAGCCCGCGTTGTGTATCAATAACCACAGAGTCGCCTTTTTGAAGTTCGACTTGACCACATCTATAATAATATATTCTTCCGGCCTTTCTAAACCGTACACCAATAACTTTTTGCAAACTACCACCACCAAAAATAATTAGGAATTGTAAATTAGGAATGAGGAATTGGAGAGCGATTTTAATTCATCATTCCAAATTCATAATTCCTAATTCATCATTAGATTTTGAATTTTTTAAACGAATAAAAAAACTCTCGATTAAAAGCTCAAGATTAGCATTTGATCGAAGTCGTCTTTGCACTTCAGCCGACTCGTGCAGCATCTTAAAAATTTCAGCTTCGGCCAAATTTGTTTTAATTTTATTGAGTCTGGCTTTTATATCACGGTTATAAAAATATTCGTTTTCAATATTGACATCGGCACTTAATATGAGAATATCACGCAAAATCTTTTGAAAATTTATAGTCCAGCTGATGAAATAATCTTTGGGCAAGGCAGCTAATGCTTGACCTTTAACAAAGATGTTTTCAATATTTAAACTGGACAGCGTTTCCAAAAATTTTATTACATCTTCGCGAATTTGAAGTCCATCATTTTCAGCCAGCTTGAACGCTTGACCAAGACTGCCGTTGGCAATGATTGCAATTTTTGATGCATTATCTATGTTTTGAGCGGTCAAGGCGCGTTCTATTTCTTCAGCAGTCAGAGACTCAAAATTAATTGTCATACTTCGAGATCGAATCGTCAAAAGGAGACGGCTGAGGTTAGAAGTGATTAAAATGAACTTTGATAAGCCTTGCGGTTCCTCAATAGTTTTAAGCAGACAATTTTGCGCCACATTATTCATACATTCAGCATCATCAATAATGACGATACGACGATTTGAGATTACCGGCATCAAAATAACTTCGCTCTGCATTGAACGAATCTGATCTACTTTAATTACAGGATTTGCCTTTGTCTTATCCGGCTCTAAATAATAATAGTCAGGATGAGTGCCAGCAGCAAATACTTTGCACGAAGAACAATGCCCACAAGGCGCGTTGTCATTTTCGCAAAGTAAAGCTGCCGCTGCGACTTCAGCAATGCGACGCTTACCTATGCCATCAGCTCCTGCAAATACAACAGCATTTGGAAATTGCTGGCTTTTTATCATATCACGAATTTGAGATATTTTATTTTTATGTCCAATAATATTAGACCAGTTAATTTGTCTCATTATAAAATGATGTTACATATATAAATCTACAAGCATACCACGAATGGCATCGTGACTTGCGATTACATCTAATTGCTCAGAGTGGCCAAGACGGATTTTTTCCGCCATTTCTTCAAGTTTGTTATCAATCTTGCGGACAGTTGTATAAACGCGCTGTCTGCCCATTCGATCCCAACCGGCCTGAGTGTGCAGTTCATACATTTGTGATACTGCAGCACCAACAAAATTTTTGATAAGCGTGCGATATGCCTTCAACTCATCATAAGTTGGCGTTTTGGAGAGTTTTGCTGCCTGCTCATCAATCTGTTTTAATAATTCTTCCATCTGTTCACGTGACAAGCCGTCGTCCTGTTGATCCATTAACTCACTCGCAAACGAAGGACTCTTTGCATTAACACGTCTATGTGAATCGCTAAACGTCTCAAACGGAGAAGTTTTTGGCGTAGATGAAATTATTTTTACTGGCATTGAGTTCACCTGCTTTCTTGCTTTCTTTTAAACAAAAATATATAAAAATTATACTCTGACTCAGTGGATAAGTCAAATTTTAATTAAGATTATCTAATAATAATCGCAACAATAAATTAAAATACTTTGACTTATATTCACTTGTTTGATAAAATTAGCATATGACAAAAATTTGCGAAGGAGTGACAATGTTTGTTTGGATTTTTAAAAAGATTTTTAGGCGACAACAACGATAAAGAAATTAAACGTATGCAAAAAACCGTTGATCAAATTAATGAGCTTGAATCAACGATGCAAAATATGACTGATGATAAACTCGCCGGTCATACTGATAAATTCAAAGAACGACTTGCAGCTGGTGAAACACTTGACGATTTATTGCCGGAAGCATTTGCCGTTACCAGAGAGGCCTCACGCCGTGTACTCGGTATGCGTCATTTCGATGTTCAATTAATAGGTGGAATGTGTCTGCACGAAGGCAAAATCGCTGAGATGAAAACTGGCGAAGGTAAAACTCTTGTCGCAACACTGCCCGTTTATTTGAACGCGCTGGAAGGCAAGGGCGTTCATATGGTCACGGTCAACGACTACCTTGCCAAGCGTGACAGTGAGTGGATGGGTCAGCTCTATAACTTTTTAGGCTTGACAGTTGGTCTTATTGTTCACGATATGGACTTTCCAGAACGTAAATTTGCTTATGGCTGCGATGTAACATTTGGCACGAATAATGAATTTGGATTTGATTATCTCCGTGATAATATGGTCATTCATCAAGATCAGATGGTTCAGCGTGCCCTTCATTATGCAATCGTAGATGAGGTTGACTCCATTTTAATTGATGAGGCGCGTACACCGCTTATCATTTCCGGTCCAGGTGCAAAGTCTACTGATATGTATGCGGTTATGGCACGTGCCGTTTCCGGTCTTAAAGAGGGCGACGACTATACCGTTGACGAAAAGCAGAAGACGGTTGCGCCAAAAGATGAAGTTATACCTAAAATTGAAAAGATGCTTGGTATCAATAACCTCTACGCACCAGAAAATATTGAGTTGTCTCATTGTTTTACTGCGGCACTCAGGGCTAAATCATTGATGAAACGAGATCGAGATTATGTTGTTCGCGACGGTGAAATTATAATTGTTGACGAGTTCACCGGTCGTTTAATGACTGGGCGCAGATACTCAGACGGCCTGCATCAAGCGATTGAAGCTAAAGAAGGCGTTAAAATTCAGCGTGAATCGCAGACACTGGCAACTATCACATTCCAAAATTATTTCAGAATGTATGATAAATTGGCCGGTATGACTGGTACTGCTAAAACTGAGGAAGATGAATTTATTAAAATTTATAAACTTCCTGTTATTGTCGTGCCTACTAATATGCCGGTTCGCAGAGTTGACCACCCAGATGTAATTTATAAAAATAAACGCGCTAAATATAAAGCCGTCGGCAATGCGGTCGAAGAGATTCACGCAAAAGGCCAGCCGATTCTGATTGGTACAACGTCTATTACGCAATCGGAAGAACTGAGCGCGATTCTTAAAAAGCGCGGCGTTCCGCATAACGTCCTCAATGCTAAGTTTCACGAAAAAGAAGCTGAAATTGTTGCTGATGCCGGTCAAAAAAATGCCGTAACGATTGCAACTAATATGGCAGGTCGCGGCACTGATATTAAATTGGGCGACGGTGTACCGGAACTTGGCGGACTCTTTATTATTGGAACCGAACGTCACGAGTCCAGACGCATTGACAATCAGCTGCGCGGTCGTTCCGGTCGACAGGGCGATCCTGGCGAGTCGCGGTTTTATTTATCATTAGAAGATGATTTAATGCGCTTGTTTGCTTCTGAAAATATTGCCAAAGTTATGGATAAACTCGGTATGGAAGAAGACGAGCCAATTGAGCACTCGTTAATAACAAAGTCTATCGAACACGCGCAGAAGAAAGTTGAAGCCCGCAACTTTGATATTCGTAAACACGTGCTGGAATATGACGACGTTATGAATCAGCAGCGTGAAATTATGTACGGCGAACGCCGCAAAATTCTTCTCGGCGAGAATCTGCGCGAAAATATTATTGGAATGGTCAATCATATAATTAAAGAAGAAATGAATCAGTATGCAAATGAGAAGTTATATCCTGAAGAATGGCAGCTTGCTGAATTAGTGAAAGATGCCGAACGTATCTATGCCCCTGCCGGTCGGCTTAAAGTTGAGGAGCTTGAGCAGCTGAGCCGTGACGAATTAAAAGAGGCACTCGAAGGCGTCGCCGAAGAATCCTATCATAATCGTGAAGAAATGTTTGGCGCTCCGACAATGCGTGAACTTGAAAAAGTCGTAATGCTGCGCGTTGTCGACAATAAATGGATGGAGCATTTAGATCATATGGATATGCTGCGTGAAGGCATTAATCTTCGCGCTTATGGCCAGCGCAATCCACTTGTTGAATATAAAATTGAAGCTCTTGCGATGTTTGAAGAAATGGAAGCTGCAATTCAAGATCAGATTGCCTCGCTTATGTACCACGTTGCCGTCGTTCAACAAGAAGAGCAACAGCTTCAAGATAGGCTACAAACGGCACAGGCGTCACACGGCGATGAAGTCAGTTCGGCTGAAGCTAAAAAGTCACCTAGAAAAAATCCTGATGGCAGTAAAGTTGGTCGGAATGATCCTTGCCCGTGCGGTTCCGGTAAAAAATATAAAAATTGCTGCGGCCGAAACAAATAATAAATTTTCATAATAAATCTTAACGGGAAGTTGTGATTTTAATGAAGAAATTTATAAATAAAATATTATCATCATTTCTAATCATTTTTGCAATGACATTGTGCCTGTTGAAAGCAGAAGCCCAATTATTTCCAACAATTGAATATCAAGTATATTTACAAAATATTGGTTGGACGCAAAGTGTAACTATTGGAAAAGTAGCTGGTACAACAGATCAATTCAGACGTATGGAAGCAATTAAAATTAATTTCAAATATTATGGTGACAGTATGATCTCTTACAGAGCACACGTACAGGATATTGGCTGGCAAGGCTGGAAACAATCCGGCGAAATTGCTGGTACTGTTGGACATAACAAACGAATGGAAGCTATTGAAATAAAATTAAATGAACTTTATGCTCAATATTATGACATTAGCTACAGGGTGTATGCGACAGGACTAGGCTGGCTCAATTGGGCGCAAAATGGCGAAGCCGCAGGAACTACTGGACAAAGTCGTCCAATTGAAGCAATACAAATTCGTTTAATTAAACGAAGATGAGTCATATTTAAATATAATTGATTTAAAACATTACAGTAAGTAGGAAGTGATATGATGCTTGAAGATTTAAAAGTAGAGTTGACGACTCTGCGCGATAAGCTGAATGAAATGGGGAATTCACTTTGACATCGTTCGCAAAGAAGATAAAATTGCCGAACTTGAATATAAAATGAGTGAGCCGACCTTTTGGGACAATCCTGATTCGGCGCAGAAAATTACTCAAGAACTCAATAGTATTAAAAGCGGTGTCGATACTTATAAAAATCTCGTTGCTAAGTTTGAAGATGCTCAGACGCTCTTTGAAATGGGCATTGAAGAAGGCGACCAAAGTCTTGAATCTGATGTTTCTACTGAGATTGACGAGATTAAATCCGGTTTAGAATCACTTCAGTTGGAAATTTTATTATCTGAACCGTATGACGCCAACAACGCAATCTTGACGCTGCACGCTGGTGCCGGCGGCACTGAAGCACAGGACTGGACACAAATGCTGCTTAGAATGTATACGCGCTGGGCAGAGCGGCACGGCTTTCAGATTGAAACCGCTGATATACTTCCTGGAGATGAAGCCGGTATTAAATCGGTGTCATTGTTTATTAAAGGTCACAACGCGTATGGCTTTTTGAAATCTGAAAAGGGAATACATCGCCTCGTCAGAATTTCACCATTTGATTCCAATGCGCGACGCCACACATCATTCTCGGCTTGCGATATTATGCCGGAAATTGACGACGCCGTTGAGGTTGATATAAATATGGCGGACGTTCGCGTTGACACTTATCGTGCAAGTGGAGCTGGCGGCCAGCACATTAATAAAACTTCTTCAGCCGTTCGTATGACGCATATGCCGACTGGAATTGTTGTGCAATGCCAAAACGAACGCTCGCAGCTTCAAAATCGTGAACAATGCTTAAAAATGTTACGGGCAAAGTTGTTTGAAATAGAATTGGAAAAGAAAGAAGCTGAAATCGCTAAACTTGAAGGTGACCAGCAGAAGATTGAATGGGGAAGTCAGATTCGTTCTTATGTCTTTATGCCTTATCAATTAGTCAAGGATCATCGTACGAATGCTGAGACGAGTAACATACAAGCAGTAATGGACGGCGACATTGACAACTTTATCCGTGCCTTCTTAGCCTCCAAAGCAGCAATAAATAAATGAGGAATGAGGAATTATGAATGAGGAATTGAAATAATTACGCATTGTGCATTTCGCATTAAAAAATTCCTAATTCCTAATTATCAATTCCTAATTAATAAATGGGAGTGAGTGCCTTGCGAAAGTTCTTGATTGTAATCGGTATTCTGTTTATAATATTAGCAGTGCTGACTGAAATAGTTATTCCTCAAACAATTAGCGGAATGCTCAAAACCAGAATAGAAGGTCTGACTCGTTCACAGGAAGTGGATTTATCTATTGATTCGTCACCGAGATTTTTAATGGCTACCGGTCAGATTGATAAAATCCACAGTGAAGTTAAAAACGGCAGCATTGGAGAGATACAGGCCTCTAATTTGTCACTCGACGCTGAAAATATCAATGTCAATATGGCAGCTCTTCTTTTCGGCGAATCAGAAAATGTTGAAAAGCGCAACAGCATTGAAAATTATCTTAAATCCATTGGCAAAGTTGAAATGGTTGGCATTATAAATGAAGACAATCTCAAAAAATTTCTTGAACAAAAAGTCAGCAAACTTGAAAATCTTGATGTAAAGATAACGGCTGATGAAATTGAGGCGACGGCAAATGTTCAGATTATGAGCCGCACTGCTGATTTAGAACTTAGCGGACTTATCATCGCAGACGAAGGTGATTTATATTTCCGTATGACAAAATTAAATGTCCGCAACGCTATCCTTCGTCACGTGCAGCTCGACCGATTCTTTGGCGACATAAAGATTGCTGATGCTGATAAATTGCCGATCGGTTTAAAATTTGAAAATGTTGAACTTCAAAATGGTCAGGCTATTTTAACTGCAACCAGAAACTGATTTTAATAATATAACGGGTATCATTATTATTGTTAAATTATCTTACCTTAATGAAACGAGGAAATAATGAAAAAGTTTTTATACAATCGTATCTTAATAGCCGCAATTTTCGTTGGATTAATCGCATCTTTGATAATTGCCTATCAGAGACACGTTGTCGAGACTAAAAATATGCAGATTGATGTTGCTGTAGATTATGACAGCCTCTGGAATCTTGCCGAACGTGAAGGTTTAAGTTTAGACGACGTGTTGATTGCAGCCAAAGATGCTGGTATCACTTCCATTGCAATTTATGATACGAATTTTACAAAGTTAGCCGGCAGAGGCAAGGTTGTTGTACTGCCAGGTCACAATATTATTGGCAATTATTATAGCGGTGCAGCCGTTGATACAAATTGGCGTAAATTAATTGAAGCTGGTTCCATTGACCCTAATAAAATCTATATCATTGGCCACGATATGGACGTTTACGCTGAGGCTCGTGACGATTTGATTCGTCGCATTGGCACAGAAAGAGTTAATATTCTAAACATCGGCGACAATGAGGTTTTAGAAGTTAAAGCTCAATATGGTCCATTTATGGCGTACAATCTCGGTATACCAACTGAAGAGTTGGAAACTGCCAAAAATTTTGGGTTTACTATTCTTGCCAGACCGAGTAATTACTTTGATTGTTCTGAAGACGACGTTAAAGCTGTATTTGAGCGGCTAGATGGTTATCCAATTTCTGAGATTGTATTTGCCGGTGCAGAAGTGCTCGGCAATTCAAAGGCAATTGCAACTACTGCAGACGAGATGAGAAATCGAGGCATAACTTTTGGATTAATCGAAGCTACCACTCAGCTTCAGTTTTATCATCAAGCCGGTATGCAGGAATTAGCCCGTACATTAGGTTATAACCACGTTGCAAGGCTTTATGCTATTCCCAGTGATGAACAACCTAAATTATTACCTGTATCTACTGCAGTTACACGTTGGGCGAGCACTGACCACGAGAGAAATATACGTATCAACTTGCTGAGAATTTATGAACGACCGCTAGGCGGCTTGTCTCTGTTCGATACTAATATAAAATACTTCCGCGACACTACTGAATTACTTAGATCAAAAGGTTATTCACTCGGTGCCGCCTCAACGTTTGAAAATTATTATCCGTCAAAATTTTTGCGTGCATTAGTAGTGATTGGCGTTGCTGCTGCGATCGTCTTATATCTTTCATTAATTTCAAAGTGGCTCAACAATAATACGAAGATGCAATTAATCTTCTTCGGTGTAATGGCAGCTCTTATGGCAATACCAGTCTTAATGGGCGCAGGCGGCAAAGTTAAATTATTTGCTGCTTTTGCTGCGGCAAATTTATTCCCAGCACTTGCAATCATCTGGCAGCTCGACAGTATTAGATTTATGCAATTGAAAGAACGCTTAAAACTTCGTAAGATAAAAGGCAGCGATCGGACAATGGCAGTTAAAGAACCAACACCTATACTGCAAATAATCATTTTGGCTCTAATCGCGCTGATTGTAACCGGTGCAATGTCAATGGCAGGCGCGGCCTACTTATCTGGTGCGCTCTCTGATGTTGAATACTTTTTAGAAGTCAACATTTTTAGAGGTATAAAGCTGACATTTATTTTACCGCTAATTTTAGTCTCAATTGCATTCTTACAGAGATTTAACGTACTTGAAAACTCGCCGGACATAAAAAATATTAATGCCATTGCACAAATTAAAAAGATTTTGAATATGCCAGTCAGTGTTAAGACTTTCATTGGCTTTATTATCGTTTGTGCTGCGGTTGTCGTGCTGATTGCCCGCAGTGGTCACACGTCAGGTATGCCGGTATCTGGTACTGAAATGCAGTTCCGTTCATTTTTGGAAAATCTATTTTATGCCCGCCCGCGTTCCAAAGAGCTTTTAATTGGTCACCCTGCGTTTATGCTTGCTATTATGGCCTATTTCCAAAAATGGTCTAAGAGTATATTCTTTATCCTAGTTATAATCGCAACGATCGGACAAGGTTCAATGGTTGAAACTTTTGCTCATATGCGCACGCCGATATTTATGTCATTTATACGCGGCATTGACGGGCTGGCACTTGGTGCAGCAATCGGCATTATTCCAATGGTTATTATACATCTGTATATGAAAAACAAATCGTCTTTTGAACAACTGAAACAATATCAATAAATAATTTTAATTTTGACTAACAGTCTTTAATAAATCAATTAGATGTGAGGATTAATTTTGATGAAAATCGTGATTTCTGGATATTATGGCTCAAAAAACGCCGGTGATGAGGCAATGCTTGACGCTATGCTTGAAGTTTTGCGAGAACTTGAACCGAATATTGATGTCACGGTTATTTCTGTTAATCCTGAAGACACGAAAAAGCGGCATAATGTCAATGCCGTTAAGTGGTTGGATATTTTTTCCATAGTCAAAAAAATTTCCGGTGCTGATCTGTTGATAAGCGGTGGCGGCAGTCTTCTTCAAAATGTCACCAGTCGCCGCAGTTTGTATTATTATCTCGGCATAATATTTTTGGCTAAAATGTTAGGGCGGCCGGTGATGTTGTACGCTCAAGGTATAGGACCAATTTGCGGCACATTCGCAAAAAAATGGACGCATTTGATTATCAATCGAGTTAATTTAATAACGGTCAGAGATCACGGCTCACTTGAAGAATTATCGCAATTGAAAATTACAAGACCTCCTGTTTTTTGTACAGCGGATCCTGTGCTTGCGATAAATCCTGTATCTATCGATGTCGGCAGAAGTATATTGCATCAATATGATGAAGATAAATTCATTGATGATGAGCAGACGCCGTTGATTGGAATAGCTGTAAGATACTGGCACGGCTGGCAGCATTGTCAGGGCGAACTTACAAAAGCCATTGATTTAATTGCTAAAAAATTTAATTCTCGGATTATTTTTTTGCCTATGCATTATAATGAAGATATAAAAGCCGCTCAATCCATAGCCGAAATATCCAATGCTGAATGTAAGATAATTAATGGTGTTCATTCAACAAAAGAATTACTTTCATTAGTCGGCTGCATGGACGTTTTAATTGGCATAAGACTGCACGCGCTGATTTTTGCCGGTGTAATGAACGTGCCTATGGTTGGAATTTCATATGATCCTAAAATCGACCGGTTTTTAGATTCAATCGGTGAGTCACCTGTTGGCAATTTGAGTGATGTGTCAGCCGCAGACATTATATCTGCAGTAGAGTCTAAATTAAATAATAAAATAAATCAACGTGACGATTCTTTATTAAAACAACTGCACGATAAGGCACGCCAAAATGCCGAACTTGCGATTAGCTTAATCAAACGTCTAGCACAACATTAACGTTTAGTTAATATGCATTAATACAAAAACAGACTGTACAAATAAAAATACCGTTTGCTCCGTTTATCTCAGTCGGTGCATTAACGGTATTTTTGTTTAGGTTGTTTAATTAAGATTTATTTATTATTAGTTTGAGCGATAAAGGTCTTGTTGTCAATCTTATTTAGTGATGAATAGTCTGTTGAAAGCTCCGTCATATCAATGGCACTGTTCGTCGTCTGCGTTATGATGTTAGTGAGTCCGTCCGTTGCAAAGTTGTCCTCTTTCGCAAACCAATAACCGCTGCCGGCGTCCGGTGCTTCGACAAAGTCGCGCTCATCGTCGTCATCGTCAATAAGGACAACCGATTTTTTGTATTTCACAATCGTCTCTTCGCCGTCTTCGTCGACCAGCGTTATCTTCTTGTTTTTGCCATTTTTAATCGTGAGCTTCGCCTCGTCGCCAAAATTAAACGTGACATTCTTGCCTTTGACGGTAACAGACTCAATCTCAATATCATCAGCAAGATAAATTTTGTCTTGTCCGACCTTGTAATCCGTGATGACATCTTCACCGTTACCGTCGTAGATAAACGAGTCTTTACCGGCACCACCTGTCAGCGTGTCGTTGCCCTCGCCACCGGATAATGTATCAGCACCACTGCCGCCAACAAGTTTATCGTCATCGTCTTCACCATAAAGCACGTCTGCACCTTTGCCACCGGTAATTTGATCATTGCCCGCGCCGCCATACACCGTCGTTGCCTTCTTGCCAACTTTGATAACGTTGTCGTTCTCGTTTGCAGTAATCTTGAACTCTTTATTGAATGCCGTAGAATTTATCGTCTTGACCGTGTCCGCATAATCCGCCAGCTCAATCTCATCA
Source organism: Selenomonadaceae bacterium (assembly GCA_017484235.1). Lineage (GTDB taxonomy): Bacteria > Bacillota > Negativicutes > Selenomonadales > Selenomonadaceae > Quinella. The sequence goes on along the minus strand of JAFUTM010000327.1, from coordinate 1,363 downwards.
TCTTCATATTTTTTACTGATTGTAAGCGTTGTTTGGTTGGTATTATACTTTACTCCGAGTGGCAATGGATTAGGATCTGGACTTGGACCCGGTAATACAATACTTGTGTTGCCATTTTCATCTGTCACCGTTATTTCTTTGCCGCTGCCATTTTTAACTGTAAGTGTATTGGAACCAATATTAAAAACAGCATCCGAACCTTTGGCTTTGTAATCGCTGATTGTGCCTTCGGCAATTTCAATCGTGTCTTCACCTGACTTATAATCGGTGATAACATCGTTGCCTTCGTAGCGTCTGAAGCGGAAGGTATCGTTGCCGCGACCGCCGGTGAGTGTGTCGTCACCTTCGCCACCGTCCAGAATATCGTCACCGCTTCCACCTTTTATGGAGTTGTTATTTTCGTTGCCGGTAATCTCAATGCCATAAATGGTTTTAGAGGCGTCAATGTTTACAACGCTATCTTCATAATCTTCATAGGAAAGTTCTGTATTTTCATAGTCGGCAGTGATTGTCATTGCCGTGCTGCGAGCGTTATAAATCACACCGTCATCTTCGTCGTAATTTTTGGCTGCAAACTCCACGACGTCCTGAGCGAAACGCTGCAAGTCAAAAATGTGCAATTCATTGTTCATAGGTCATTCCTCCTAATTTAAAACATATATTAAACACTATCATCTATCCGCCCGCCCACCTCAAGATGATTTTACGTTATGAATTTTTATTGCAAGTGGTCAAAGTCAACTGATAAGTAGATTTGTTCTTTTCATTAATTGAGGTATAGTCAACGGTTAGCTCAGTTAAATTAATTGCACTGTCTGTTGTTGTGACTAAGCTTTCAACCGCATCAGCTTCAGCCGTCGCAAAGTTATCATCTTCTGCAAACCAATAATCATAATCGCTGCCGGCGACCGGCGACTCGACAAAGTTAGCAGCTTTCGTTGATTTCGTATATTTCTCCTCCGAAATGGTATTACCGTTTGAGTCGACAAGCTTAATCTTTTTCGATTTATTATTCTTAACAGTAAGGCTGCCGTCGCCTACGTTGAAAGTTACATTCTTACCCTTAACTGTGACCGCATTAATCGTGCCGTTAATTTGGATTGCATCTTGACCAGCTTTATAATCAGTAATTACATCAATGCCCTGTCCGTCATAGATAAAGACGTCCTTGCCATTGCCACCGGTTAGCGTGTCATTTCCTGCACCACCGGATAATGTATCAGCTCCTGCGCCGCCCTTGAGTTTATCGTTGTCCTCATCTCCGTAGAGTGCATCGTCGCCTTTGCCGCCAGTAATTACATCATTGCCACTTCCGCCATTGACCGTCGTTGCCTTCTTACCGACTTTAATTATGTTCGCCAGA
>JAFUTM010000326.1 GCA_017484235.1 Selenomonadaceae bacterium | reverse complement strand
GACATTGCAATCAGCATAGGCAGATTAACACCAGCTACGATGCCGTAATTTTTATTTTCCGATACGATTCTTGCCGCCTGGTTGTAAGGTGTGCCGCCAAGCAAATCGTTAAGGAACAAAATACGATCAGGATTGCCGAGTTCTTTTATTGCTGATTGATATTTTGCATAAACGTCATCAGGACCTTCACCTGGAACAAGTGTAACTGCTTTCAGATTGTCGCGTTTTCCATAAATCATTTCACAGGACTGGACAATACCAAGAGCAAATTCACCGTGAGTGCCAACGATAATCCCAAACATTCATACCAGCCTCCTTTATTTTCACAAATATTTAATGAATTATTTATAATTTTATTTTATCAAAATCAAAAATTAAATCAGCTATAATTTGTCATAACTTTTTTTAAAATTCGGTGATATTAGTCATATAAAAAATGACAGTTTATAAAATTCCTAAAAATAGTTATTTCTAAACCAATATAATTTATCCGCAGTTATCCTATTAAGATCAGATTTATCAGAAAACTTCATGTTTTATAAGTTATATTTATTTGTTTTTTTGATATGACAAATGTCATACTTAAAATGATGAAAATAATTGTAAAATAAAAAAGACGAGTCATAACTTATAACTCGTCGTGGTCAAAAGATTTTTGTTATTGATGCAAACAGCAATTTGGAGTGTCAAGAAGCTGTTGAAAACTGCTGCATTTTATGGCACAAGTATTTGAGCATATTCAACTGTTCATTGAGATAATCCATATCAATTAAAGGCAGTTCATTACTATCACGATTATCTGTCAAATTGCTAGTTAAGCCAATCTGATTAGTAATAGCTTGGTTAGCGGCATATCGTAAAAAGTTAATTATTCGGTTAATTTGAGCAGATAAATTCGTAATTTGCTCGTAAATGGCGGTGCTATCAACTTTGGATATTTTTTTAGTAATAGCATTACGTTCTTTTATTAAGTGATTATAGTAAAAATCGGCGATAGCTGAGATAAAATGACTGGCACTTGATACAGAGGCGGCACGTTTTCCGGCAATTATATTCACATTTTTTTGCAATGAAGGCAAGTATTTGTCAGAGAATAACATTTTATCGCCCATAAGACAGTCGACACCTATGATATAATTTGCTTCTCTAAGAAGATTATGGACTATATCATTTGGCATTTCATCATAAGCTATGGGCTGAAACTTAAGATTATTTATTCCTAATTGACAACATTCTTTAGCTAATAATTGAGTGTATGTCATTAAATTATTGAAAACATAAACTTTTTCACCGGCTGGTATTTTTGCGATATCCAAGAAAAATTTAGTTGTAGGGTGTAAATCAAAAATAAAAAGCTGGTTATCTGGAATGATATTTTGTAAATATACTTTTTGAGTTGTAGCACAGACGTAGAAAGTATTGTTACTAACACTTTTCACTTCAGGAGTGGCAAGTGTTCTAATAGGTATTTCATTTCCGAGAAGTGTTAAAATGATAGACTTAATCTCATCAGCAATCAAAAGACTGCTGCCAACAGCAATAATTTTCAGATTAACCATTAATATCAACTTCCTTTTTTATCAAATTTAAAATGGCTTTGGCAGCGTGAGATTGATGACGATTTGTTTTGTAGGCTACAAGAGGCTGCATATAAATAGGTTGAGATAGGGCTACGGTTATCAAATTATCATCAGTATCGCAAATGGATTTGGGTAGAATTGCAATACCGCAGCCAGTAGAAATCAGATTTTTGATAGTTTGAATGTGGCTTGACTTTAGAACAATATTTTTTGTGAAGTTAATTTCTTTGAAACTGTCTTTAATTTTTTGCGTATAAATTGGACTGTTGTCAATAAATATAAAATTCTCATTTTTTAATTCTTCGATGTTTATAACATTATAACGACGAAGGCGATGTTGTTTATTGCAACAAAGGGCCAATTCTTGTTTTGCCAGCTCTATGTAGGTTATTGAATTGTTTTCACAACCAGAGAAAACGATAGCTACATCGAGTTTATCTTCAATCAGTAATTTTTGTAAAGTTTCAGTATTGTTTTCATATATGGATACATTTATGTTTGGGTAGCTTTCTATAAAATTTTTTATCAAAAGAACGCAAGCCGGTATGCTGCCAAGAGGAGTAAGACCTAATCTGAGAACACCGCTGCTGAGATTTTTAAGTGCATTTATTTCTTCTAAAGTATTTGAAATACCCGTCATAAGTTGTTCAACGTGTTTGCAAAAGATTCTTCCTTCCATAGTTAGAAGAGCTTGTTTTTGACTTCTATCAAAAAGTTGAATGCCAAGTTCATCTTCTAAAGCACGAACAGCATTAGTAACGGCGGGTTGTGAAACATAAAGACGCTCTGCAGCTCTTGTGAAGCTATTTACCTTGCTGACCATTAAGAAATATTCTAATTGCCTGATTTCCAAAGTATCACCTCCAGCATTTGTTATATTGTAACATTTTATCTTTGATAAATGGATAATAAAAACTAATGAAAAAACAAATTTTTCTTATCCATTTTAAATTTATAAGTGTCCAAGATTCAATTTAAGGTATATTTAATATATATAACTAATTATTCAGCCGTTTTTAGAGGTATTTTATTTTGTATTAAAAGTTTTTATTATCTTTAAATAAAACGAATGTATTTCACGTTGTAAGTGTTAAGTGATAATATTGGTTAAAGATAAATTTTACAAACCGAAGGGAGTTTTGGAAATGCCGTCCACAGCAGTTGATAGTCAGATTCACGGTTACATGTTCAGCACCGATGAAATGAGAGAAATTTTTAGCGACAAGTCTTGGATTCAAAAGCAGCTTGATGTCGAAGCCGCTCTTGCTAAAGCGCAAGGAGAACTTGGAGTTATTCCAAAAGATAAGGCAGACACAATCAACGAGTATGCAAAAGCAGAACTTATTGATATTCCTGCAGTTGGTGAGTTTTATAAAAGCTCAATCACGATTGTGCCGCTTCTCAAAGAATTTAAAAAAGTTCTTCCAGACAATGCTGGAGAGTATGTTCACTGGGGCGCAACAAGTCAAGATATAGTTGATACTGGTCTCGTTCTCCTTCAGCGTGATGCTTATGATGTCATTCTTCGCGATATGAAAGAGTGTTTGAAAAGTCTCTTGAAACTTGCGAAAAAATATCGTTCCACGCCAATGGCAGGTCGTACGCACGTTGTAGACGCTATTCCGATTACTTTCGGTTATAAAGCAGCAGTTTGGGCAGATGAACTTGGACGCGAAATTGAGAGATTGGAACAGATGAAAGACCGTGTATTTGTCGGAGAAATGGCAGGTGCGGTTGGAACTCTCGCTTCCCAGCCAGAAAAAGGACTTGAAACTCAAAAGAGAATGTTTGAGATTCTTGGCTTGAACGTTCCGACAATCGCTTGGCATGTTGCTCGCGACAATCAAGCAGAATTTGTGAGCGTGCTTGCACTGTGCGCAGGAACTTTGGGCAGAATCAATCACGAAATTTTTACGCTCCAGCGCAGTGAGATTTTGGAACTTGAAGAACCTTTCTTTATGGGAAAAATCGGCTCATCAACAATGCCGCAGAAACGCAATCCAGCCGTTTTGGAAAATGTTCTTGCGCTTTGCCGCAACGTTCGCAGTATTGCACCGTCGATTGTTGAAAGTATGATCAGCGAGAATGAACGTGATTGGGGCTGTTTCCTCAGCGAATGGGAAGCAATTCCGCGTGCGTGTCATTTGATGGCAGCAGCTCTTGCAAAGTCGAAAAAT
>JAFUTM010000325.1 GCA_017484235.1 Selenomonadaceae bacterium | reverse complement strand
TTCGTTGGTTCGACGATAAGCATCAATGTCAAATGACAGGAAAAAGGCGTGTATATCACCGGTTTCATTTGACTCTCTGAGTTGATAAGCAGTGTGAAGATAACGCGGTTTAGAATCAGGTTCCGGCCGTCTTAAATATTCCATTTCGCCGACTACTCTGCCTCGATGATATTCCTCAAGCAGTCTGCTGCGTTTAAAAAATGCTGCAACTTCATTGTGACTATCATCTATAACAGTATTTATAATCATATCGCGAATTACTTCGTCATAATCCACAGAATTATAATTTTGACTGCTGACAATGCCTTGTTTGCCGAGATGCATATACAAAACACGACTGGCAGTAAGGTTTGCTTCAATATAAAATGAATTATTTAAAAATTGCTCAAACGAGCCGTAACCAAGTGTAGAAGTAAATGCGCGACTTGCCAGTAACAAAAATATCGGATTGCCCGGCATATCGTAATATTCAGTGCCCATACGGTCAATATCAGGCAACCGACGCATACGTTCGGCATCAATACCTCGTGCACAGCTTAAAAGATATTTTTCGCCGCTGATAATTATAGGAAGAAGCATATACATCTGCCAACTATAATTGCGGCTTTCGTCTCGCGTTCTGAAATATTCAATTATATGGTCAACGCCAGCCTCATTAATTCGTTCTTCTAAAGTATCCAAAATATAAAAATCAATGAATTTCTGTTGATCTTCAATATAAATATTTCGTTCAGCAAAATTTTTTATTGATATTTCGACGGAATCTTTAATCAAGGTTTCACGATAACGTGAAGAATTAAGATATACATTTTCAATGCTTGTGCCGTCCAGCTTAATTAAATCGACGCGGCTGTAAAGCGAATACAAAAATTTTAAAGCACTTTCCTGTCGATTTTTCCGTTTGAAAACAGCATTGCCAGTAATTTGATCAATAACGATTAACAATGCGCCTGTATTGGTTGCAAAATTATAGGCAATGCAGCGCAGGCGAAGATTATAAAAACCTTCACTTGTCACAAAGTCGTGTACAATTTCCTCACCAGTTTGGATAGCCTGCTGCGCTATATAATGGGCATTTATTCCAAATCGACGCCTGTTATTGTTAAATACATCATCAGGTGTATTTTTGCCATCTACGCCAAGCAGCGCTATTATATTGCGAAAAGAAGGATTGGACATCAAAAAATGTACCTTCTTGCCGTCAAACTCAGCAATCGCCAAAGGTATTGTAGTAAGTGAAACGTTTGCATCTGAATCTTGAGTGTTACTGCTATGAATATATCTATGAATATTATTTTGAGCATCAAAGTTGTTATAATCGTAAGGTGACAGAGCCGCCGACTTGTTCACCGTTTTCAATTCTTCGTGAATAATTGAATTGAGAGGAGTCTGTGATAATAAATTTACACTGCCGATTTCGTTATAATAATTACGTGCGATTTTCGTTTCCGGTTTTAGTGCAAGATGAGCCTCTTCTGTAATTTGAGCCGGCTTGCCAAAAAGATAGCCCTGTGCCTGTTCGCAGCCAGTCTGGCGTAAAAATTCCATAACTTCTTCATCTTCGACGCCTTCCATAAGCGTACGTATACCAAGTTCTTTTGCCATATGCATTATATTTTTTAATATGATGCGTGACTTAGGACTTGTATGGAATGTTTTTAAAAAGCGCATATCGACTTTTAAAAGGTCAACCGCAACTTCTTCCAAAATATTAAGCGAAGAGTACTTGCTGCCAAAATTATCCATCCAAATTTCAAAGCCGTTTTTGCGAAATTCTTTGAGTACATCACGTACGCCTTTTTGGTCAGTGCTGAATGCACTTTCCGTTATTTCAATATTTAAAAAGTCATTTGGCAGATCATTTTCAACAATTGCCTGGCTTGCAATAATCGGCATATCTGTCATTTGAAAGTCAAGCGCAGATAAATTGACTGACACCGGAACAACGGTCCAGCCATTATCTTTAAATACGCGCATATCTTTACATATCTTATGAATCATATAAGTGTCAAGCCGATGAATCAGCCGCGCATTTTCTAAAGTGGTAATAAAATCAGCAGGCGATAAAAAGCCAAACTCTGGATCAATCCAGCGTGCAAGACCTTCGTATCCGCAGAGTCTCCGACTTATGACGTGAACAATCGGCTGGTAATAAACTTTTATATATTCATTCTCAATTGCTGTGTCAACATTTTCAATTATGTATTGTCTCAGCTTCTCACGTCTGCCCAACTCTTCATTATAATAACAATTAAATACACTTGCCTGTTGTTTAATATTTTCGCAGGCAAGTTTAGCATTGTCATAAGCCAGTACAGCGTTCATCTCTCCACTTGGCGGCACAACATAAATACCGGCTTTAATCGACACGGATTTATTCATCTGTTTAATGAGTGTTTGATCGTGAACGGACTGAAGGCGCTTCTCAATGTCGTGATTATAAGCAACGAGTAAAAAATGGTCGTCCGAAAATCTCGAAACATATAATTCAGGAAACGTTTGGCTGATTATATTGCCGACTTTTACTAGATAACGATCACCGGCATCAAAACCATAATAATAATTATATGCGCGGAAATTTTTTATATCAAAATATATAAATACGAGTCCTTTAGAGCGTTCAGCAGAATCGTCCAAAATTTTTTGTGAAAGACTACGAAAATATGTTATATTTGGCAGACCTGTAAGCAGATCCATTTGATTCATATGTTGTTGATTCATCTTACTGCCGCTCCTCTCCATTATATTCATTTGCTCAACACATTTAAGTTACCTATTGTATACTACATAGATGATAAAATTCCTGCCAATCCAATTAAAAATGCACCGTTCACAATTTTGGTTTATCTGTTGATATTTACAGAAAAACCGTGCATTCAACACCGTGATTACACTGGTAGTTTTCTGCTCAATGGTTTTGTTCTGCGACAAGGTGCTTATTGACAACGAACGCAACTTCGTCAAAGAGTGGGTTTGACCGCATTAATTTCAGAAGCTAACAATATATCTCAATAAATTTTTAAGGCTCCTGTACGATATTTTTACCGTCGGAGCCTTATTTTTATATCTTTTTCATAACAAATTCAATCATAGTGCCCTTTACAAGCTGCTATACATAAATGTCCAGCTTTATTTATAGTGTAAATCAAACGATTCTCTTTATCTATTAGCATCGACCTCTATTAATTCGTGTATTTGTCCTTTGCCTTCATTCAACTGTTTTATACTCCGATCCAACTTGGCCCGATATTCTGCTTCTCTCATCGTTTCGTTTTTATCTATTATTTCTTCCCCTTCTTTAAAAGGTATTACACGTGTATTTTTATATACCATCTCATTCACTTCACTTCATTTCATTTC
>JAFUTM010000324.1 GCA_017484235.1 Selenomonadaceae bacterium | reverse complement strand
TTTATCAAAATCAACGCCAATATGAACTCCAACGGCAATCGTCGCAAGCGCATTTAACACATTGTGCTGACCGTGAATTTTTAGTGAGACGTGACCAAGTTCTTTATATTGGGAATCTACTTTTTGTACTGCATCAAATTCAATGCCGTCGACATCTTTATTAATATTTTTCGCCATAAAGTCCGCGTCGTTGTCAATACCGTAAGAAATGACTTTACGATTTATATCATTTGCCAGATCGCGAAGATTCTCATTATCAAAACAAAGTACGGCAACGCCATTTTCGCTGTCAACATTTTCAATGAAAGTTTTAAACGCCTTGCGAATGTTATCAAGTGTGCCATAATGATCAAGGTGGTCATCTTCAACGTTCGTGACAACGGCAATTTCTGGTTTCAGTTTGACAAAAGAGCCGTCACTTTCATCGGCTTCTGAGACGAGATATTCACCCTTACCCAAAATTGCACTTGTGCCAAGGTCAGCTGATTCACCGCCAATTATGATTGTTGGATCAACGCCGGCATTATAGAGCACAAATCCAATCATTGAAGTTGTCGTTGTCTTGCCGTGCGCTCCAGCAACGGCAATGCCGCGTTTAGCATTAAGCAGTGCAGCATTAATGTCACTGCGGTGCATTATGTTCATTCGCAGTTTTTTAGCCGCCGCAATCTCAGGATTATCATTTGGAATCGCCGAAGAAATCACTATGGCGTCAAGGTCGGTACTAATGTTAGATTCTTCGTGACCAATAAAAATATTTGCGCCGCGTCCGCGCAGCATTCTAATCGTTGGCGAATCTGCACGGTCAGAACCGGATACCTCAAAGCCCATATCAATTAAAATTCTTGCCAGCGGACTCATTCCAGCTCCGCCAATTCCAACAAAGTGTATTTTCTTTATACCGTCTAAATCCAATTCATTCACCTCTATAAATTAATGTTCAAACCAACGCTTAAATATTGTGCGCAGGTCAATAGTCAAGTCCTCAAAGATTGATACTTTTATCTCATTTTTAAGCTCAGTGTCTTCATTGTGAACTTTATATATTCCGCCGGAAGTGAACTTGCCATCAGCTAAAAGATAAACGTCAACGCGTTGTGACCACGGATCAACAATCCAGTATTCCTTAACGCCGTGTTTCTCGTAGGCATCTTTCTTCACGCCCAAATCGTTTTTCATTGTAGACTCAGATAAAACTTCAATAATTAAATCCGGTACACCATCAATATATTTATCATTTTCAATAAGTTTATGATTGCATATCACACTGAGATCCGGTTTGCAATGATATTCATCAGACAGATAAACATCAGTATTATCACCGAAAACTGCTGCTTCTATATTATTTTTTATAATATAATTCGTAAATGTAAAATACAATTTTCCAACTATTGTTCCGTGAGAAATTCTTGGTGCAGCTGCCGCCATAAAAAATTTTTCACCTCCAATTAATTCGTAGTCTGGTTCATCTTCATACTGGTCATAATCATACGCCAGATTTTCCGGCATTTCCAAAAAAATTCACC
>JAFUTM010000323.1 GCA_017484235.1 Selenomonadaceae bacterium | reverse complement strand
TGGTAATGCATATTCTAATTTAGAAAATTACACTCAGGCTATAGCTGACTATGATAAAGCCATTCAACTTGATCCAAATTATGCTTATGCTTACAATAGTCGCGGTACAATTTACGGGAGTTTACAAAATTACAATCAGGCTATAGCTGATTTTTACAAAGCCATTCAACTTGATCCAAATTATGCTTATGCTTACTTTAATCGTGGTACTGCTTATGGTGAGTCACAAAATTACACTCAGGCAATAGTTGATTTTGATAAAGTCATTCAACTTGATCCCAATAATTCATCAGCTTACTATAGTCGCGGTCTTACTTATGGTTATTTACAAAATTATAATCAAGCAATAACTGACTTCAATAAAACTATTCAACTTGATCCTAATAATTCGCTTGCTTACAATAACAGAGGTATAACATATTTTAATTTACAGAATTACACTCAAGCCATAGCTGATTTTGACAAAGTTATTCAACTCAATCCGAATGATGGTGCTGCTTATCAGGTTAGAGGTTTTGCTTATCAAATGCTTGGAAATAATGCCAGAGCTCAGGCGGATTTTGCCAAAGCTAAATCTCTCGGTGTTAAATAAAAGACTATCTATAAATATTGCAATGTATGACAAAGTTCCGTATTAATACTAAACACTGACCAAAAATCCGATTTTTACTTCAACTGATTCAAGTTAGAAGTTTTGCAGAACTTTCATCAAGCAAAGGTGAAACATATCAGATATTATTATCAGTAATTAGTATATGTTGTAAAGGAGTAGAAGATGTCTAAATATTGCTCACGATGTGACACTGAATTGAATGATGACGCGATTTTTTGTAACAGATGTGGAAATAAAGTTGCAGAAAATCACATTGAAACAAGCTATCATCATTCAGATTTTGCCTGTCCAAGATGTCATTCTGAAAATATCCAGAGTTTGCCGATAATCTATCAGAGCGGCAGCAGCGGAACAAATGCCATAACGGCAGCGGACAAATTTATTGCTGTCACAAAAGGCAACACTATGACAGACTTGGCAAGGTCAGTTGCACCACCAACCAAAAAAGAAGAAAATTGGTGGCCTACATTTGTATTTGGTGCTCTTGCGTATATTGGATTTGAAAATGATTCTACTATTTTGGGATTGATAGGTGGATTGCTTGCGGTCGGCGGTTTTTATTCAATCTATGAAATTGATAATTACAATAAAAATGTATTTCCTGTTGAGTATGATAACTGGCAAAATTCTTACCTTTGTCACAGGTGCGGCAATGTTTTCAGGATAAACTAAAGGGGGAATCCATATGAAGATCAGCAAAAGTTTTATCTTGCTCATATTGATCATCAGTATAGCCGGTTTTCTGTCAATCTATCGTCACGAAGTCGCTCACGCTTATGTCAACATCTGGAAATGTAGATACTGCGATCAGGAAGGCACCGGTCATAATCCGCCAAATCCCGGTCTTTGCTATCGTAACAACAACGAACCTCACTGGTGGTATCTTTATCGCAGGTACTAATAAAAGGTTTTCAATTTATATATCAGAGCGGTGAGAAAACCGCTTTTTTATTTCCGTGAAAAATCCGTGTAATTCTAATCAAATTCTAGTCAAAATCTAGTAAAAAAGTGGCTATTTTCCGTGTTATTTCCGTATTCGTGCGTTAATATACATACATAAGATAAATTTAACGTTTGCGACACGCAAGCACGAAAGGAAATGATAACAATGACAAAGACAATGAACAGCGAAATTAAGGTAGCAGCAACCACGACTGAGGCCACGATTGCAGCAAGCAGTGAGACAACGATTGCGGCGAGTGCAGCAACCTTGAAGAAAAAATCAGCCGGTCAAAAAATCAGAGACATCTTCGCAAAACTCTTGCTTGACAAAAAAATCACTGCCGACGTTGTGAAGATTCTAGTTGACACCGAGCAGACAAAGAAAGTGCTCAACATCAGATATGCCTTCCTCAAACCGGCAACAAAGAATGTTGACAGATTCGTTGGAAAATATGCACGCTACACCAACCAAATCATCGAAGTCAATGGCACAAAGTTCTGGGTGACAAACGACCTTTATGAGAAGCAAGTACCACACTTTGAGACTTGGGCAGCAAGCCTGTATGAAGAAAAGAAGCCTGAGAAAAAAG
>JAFUTM010000322.1 GCA_017484235.1 Selenomonadaceae bacterium | reverse complement strand
GAAAATATGTATTTATTGTTAATTCAACACGGTTTAAATTATGATAGTATTCAATGCTTTGAATCTGAATTTGATGAAATGTTAACAGTTTATGAAAAAGCCATTAACAATATAGTGATATTTGGAACTGGAGTTTTTGGACAGAAAATATTTACCATGTTGAAAAATACAAAGTATATCAATAATATGAAAATATTTTTCTGCGATAATGACAGTAGTAAATGGCGTTCGTGGGGGGGGGGGTGTGATATAATTAGTCCAAAAGAGTTGACTGAACATTATAAAGATAGTATAGTTATTATTAGTAGTGATATTTATAGAAAAGAAATGTACAATCAATTAATTAATTTAGGTTATCCGAGGGAACAAATAAAAAGAATAACAATTTGGGGAACTATAGAAGATATAGTTATCTAAATTAACGAAATGAGTGAGGATATGGAAAAGTTAGCATTTATATTTCCAGGACAAGGAGCCCAGTCAGTTGGAATGGGCAAAGACTTTTATGATAATTATGATATAGCTAAAAAATTATTCGACGAAGCAGATGAAGTGCTTGGTTATTCAATAAAAAATATGTGCTTTAACGGCTCCGAAGATGATTTAAAATTAACTGCTAATACACAGCCTGCAATCTTAATCGTCAGCGTCATTGTCAGTGAGATTTTAAAATCCAATGGCATTAATCCTGATATTGTTGGTGGTCATAGTCTTGGTGAGTACTCCGCACTGGTTGCAGCAGATGTAATTGATTTTAAAGACGCAGTTTTACTGGTGCATAAACGCGGTCAATTTATGCAGGAAGCTGTTCCAGTTGGTGAAGGCTCAATGGCAGCAATTATCGGTCTTGATGATGATACAATTGTTAGTGTTTGTAATAAAATATCAGCAGACGTTGGTGCAGTTCAAGCAGTCAACTTCAACTGTCCTGGTCAGACGGTCATTGCCGGTACAACTAAAGGCGTTGACGCTGCCGTTGATGAATTAAAAGCTGCTGGTGCTAAAAAAGCAGTCGTTCTTCCTGTCAGTGCGCCATTCCACAGTACGTTAATGGCACCTGCCGCCAAAAAATTAGCTGCAGAACTTGATAAAGTGGCGTTCCGTGATGCCAAATTTCCAATTGCCGCAAATGTAAATGGTGAACTTGAAACAAAAGCAGAAGTTATTAAAGAAAATCTCATAACGCAAGCAGATCACCCAGTTAAATGGATTGCCTGTGTTGAAGCAATGAAAAATTTTGATGCTGATACATTTATTGAGGCTGGTCCTGGTAAAACATTATGTGGATTTAATAAGCGAATTGATCGCAAGTTAATCAGTCTCAACGTTGAAGATATTGAATCTTTACAAAAAACCATAGAATACATTAATAAATAATTTAGGCAGGTGTTATATAATAATATGATTCTTGAGGGCAAAGTTGCACTTGTAACAGGTGCATCGCGCGGAATTGGACGGGCAATCGCAATTAAGCTGGCGTCTGAAGGCGCGAAAGTGGCAATTAATTTTGCTGGCAACTTAACAAAGGCCGAAGAAGTCAAGTCAGAAATTGAAGCTAACAATGGAGAAGCCATTCTCGTGCAAGCTGATGTTTCAAATGCTAAATCTGTTGAAGATATGATTCAACAAGTTGTCGATACTTGGGGCAAAATTGATATTTTAATTAATAACGCTGGTATTACTCGCGACAATTTGATGATGCGTATGAAAGATACAGATTTTGACGAAGTAATTAATACTAATTTAAAAGGTATATTTAATTGTACAAAAGTCGTTTCAAAATTGATGATGAAACAGCGCAGCGGTCGCATTGTAAATATGTCTTCAATTGTAGGAATAACCGGTAATGCAGGTCAGACAAATTATGCTGCTGCAAAGGCTGGCGTCATCGGATTTACAAAATCAGCGGCAAAAGAACTGGCAGCTCGTGGCATCAATGTAAATGCGGTTGCACCTGGTTTTATTGATACCGATATGACGGCCGTAATTCCAGAAAATATTAAAGAGGCTATGCTCAAAGAAATACCGCTGAATCGTATTGGCAATACTGAAGATGTCGCTAATGCGGTGAAATTTTTAGTATCTGATGAATCATCTTATATTACAGGACAAATTATTCGAGTAGATGGCGGAATGTCTATGTAAATTTTATGAAAAAAAACTGGTTGACAGATTAGCTTAAACATTATAAAATATTTCTGTTATTTATAAAAATTACATTTGGTATACAATATAAAGAAAGGAGAAGCTGTTTAAAAACGACGCGGAATAATTTGATGATATATCATAGTACGTATTGATTAGAATATAAAAATTTTTATTGATTTTTGATACGAATATCTAAATAAAAAAGTTTATATAATACGTTTTTAGACAGCGGGTAAATTAATATGGCTACATTTGAAAAAGTTAGAGGTATTGTGGTGGAGCAGCTTGGCGTTGAAGCAGATGAGGTTACTCCAAATTCTACTTTTGTCGATGATCTCGGTGCAGATTCACTGGATATCGTTGAATTGATTATGAGATTTGAAGATGAGTTCGGCGTCGAAATTCCTGACGAAAAAGCTGAAAAGATTAAAACCGTAGACGATATTGTTAAATATATCGACAACGGTGACAAGGGATAATATATAAAAACATTAATAAATTAACAGATAATTGTAAAGCCAATTAGGCTGTCGAACTTCTATTATTGAATTTTGATTCCCGTGAAGGCTTGGCGTAAGGCCGCATTCGCGGGTTTTTTTGAAGATAAAAATATTTGAATTGGAGGAGTATACTTGTGAAACTTCCGGAATTGAAAATTGGCGACAAAATCGCAAAACTGCCGATTGTTCAAGGTGGTATGGCGATTCGTCTTTCAACGGCGAAACTGGCAGCCGCTGTGGCAAATGAAGGCGGCATCGGATTAATTGCTGCCTCCGGTATGTCTCACGGTGAACTTCGTTATGAAATAAAACTCGCTCGTGCGTTGACGAAGGGCATTATCGGAATTAACATAATGGTCGCGGCAAGAGATTTCGCCGGTGTCGTGAAAACTGCAATTCAAGAAGGCATTGACCTGGTAGTTGCTGGTGCAGGTTTTTCACGTGATGTGTTTGGTCTTGGAAAAGAATCTAAAACACCTATCGTACCAATCGTTTCATCGGTCAAGCTTGCCAAAATTTCTGAAAGGCTGGGTGCCTCAGCGGTTGTGGTTGAAGGTAAAGAAGCTGGCGGGCATTTAGGTACGGATGTTTCCGTTCGTGATTTAATTGAACCGATACGTGCTGCTGTCAAAATTCCTGTTATAGCCGCTGGCGGAATTTTAACTGGACAAGATATAGTGGACGTTATAAGGAAAGGCGCAAATGGTGTACAAATGGGCTCACGTTTCGCGGCAAGTGAAGAATCAAATGCGGCGCCGTCTCTTAAAGAATATTATTTAAAATCCAATCCAGATGATATAGTGGTAATTCACAGTCCAGTTGGATTGCCAGGACGAGCGGTGCGAACACCATTTTCAAAACGTGTAATGGAAGGTCCAGTTCCACCAAAAGTATGCGACAATTGTTTAAAAGCCTGTAAACATAATTTTTGTATAATTAGATCTCTGATCCGGGCGCAGCAAGGTGATTTAGACACTGGTCTTGTATTTACCGGCGAATATATGCCGCGTATTAAAAAGATTTTGTCTGTCAAAGAAATTTTTGACAATTTGAAAGCAGAAGTTGCTGCGGCGGTTTAAAATTTATTTATAAAAAACAGTGTGGCGGTAGATTTTTCATTCATTTTATTCAACTACCCAGCCGTCCTATGAAAGGAGCAATTGTTTTGAAAAATAGAGTGGTCATAACAGGCATTGGAGCGATTACGCCGATTGGAATCGGCAAAGAAAATTTTTGGAATGCGTTGATTGAGGGTAAAAATGGAATTGAAAGGATAACTCGTTTTGATCCAACTGATTATCCTTCACAAATTGCCGGTGAGGTTACAGACTTTGTACCGGAAGACTTCATTGACAAAAAAGAATCTAAACGTATGGACCGTTACACGCAATTTGCCATTGCTGCAACTAAATTGGCAGTTGCCGATTCAAAATTAGACCTTGAAAATGTAAACCGTGACAGATTCGGCGTCTTTATCGGTGCTGGAATTGGCGGTATTGAAACAATGCATTCACAGTATGAAAAATTATTTTCAAAAGGTCCATCGAGAATCAGTCCGTTTTTTATTCCAATGATGATTGCCAATATGGCTTCCGGTCAAGTTGCCATTGAATTAAACATTCACGGTCCATCGAGCTGTATCGTTACAGCTTGCGCTACCGGAACAAATTGTATTGGTGACGCATACAGGACTATTCAAAACGGCGAAGCTGATATAATGGCAGCGGGCGGCACTGAGGCAAGCATTTCACCTGGTGCGGTGGCTGGCTTCTGTGCAATGAAAGCACTTTGTATTGATCATAATGACGATCCTCATCACGCTTCACGTCCATTTGATAAAAATCGCAGCGGATTTGTTATGGGTGAAGGTGCCGGCGTTGTCATTCTTGAAACTCTTGAACACGCAAAGGCACGCGGCGCTCATATTTATGCTGAAATTATTGGTTATGCCAGAAATAATGACGCTTATCATATCACTAGTCCTGCACCGCACGGCGAATATCAAGCTAAATGTATGCAGCTTGTGCTTGATG
>JAFUTM010000033.1 GCA_017484235.1 Selenomonadaceae bacterium | reverse complement strand
TGCTATTATTGCCAACGAACTCGGCGTCAACTTCCGCCCGACTTCAGGTCCGGCAATCGAACGCTCTGGCGACTTAGCGGCGATTTTAACTAATCTGCAGCCTCGTGATGTATTGTTTATAGATGAGATACATCGTCTGCCGCGCAATGTCGAAGAAATTTTATACTCTGCAATGGAAGATTTTAAACTTGATATAATAATCGGCAAGGGCAGTGGTGCACGTTCCATTAGATTGGACATTGCACCGTTTACTCTGATTGGCGCAACGACAAAAGCCGGATCATTATCGCCACCGCTTCGCGACAGATTCGGCGTTATTTCCAGATTAGAGTATTATTCCACAGAGTCATTAATTGAGATTATCACACGCGCCTCTAAAGTGCTAAATATTTCTATTGAGTCAACTGGAGCTTCTGAAATAGCCAGGCGGTCACGCGGCACGCCGAGAATTGCCAATCGTCTTTTAAAGCGCGTCCGTGACTTTGCCGAAGTTGAAGGCAATGTAAATATCACTGATGAGATTGCCGACCGCGCACTCCAGATGTTAGAAGTCGACGCTGCTGGTCTCGATCACACTGACCGCCGAATGCTGGAAGCGATGATTAATAAATTTGGCGGTGGTCCAGTTGGACTTGAGACTATCGCCGCTTCAATAAGTGAAACGCGCGAAACGATAGAGGACATCTATGAGCCGTATTTACTGCAGCTCGGATTTATCGTCAGGACACCACGCGGTCGTGTCGTTACAAAATCCGGCTACGAACATATGGGTGTAATTTATCCTAAGACGGCTTACGATAATGATATGGAAGTTAAACTATTTGATTTTGAAAAAGAAAATAAACCTAATGATGAATTAGGAATTAGGAATTAGGAATAAAAAAACGAACTCCCAATTCATCATTCCTCATTCAACATTCCTAATTATTTTTGGTGGTGGTATTTTTTTGTCATATTATTTTGTAATATTAATGAGTAAAATTGCCTGCCTATTACCTTGGTCACTTTGCAGAAATATTGCTCAATTAATCGCGCAATTTGCCTGGTTGTTTGTTCCAAAACGACGGAAACAAATGTCTAAAAATAATATAATCCGATGTTTAAATGTCAGTGAATCAGAGGCCGAACGAATATCAAAAGCCAGTGCAATGCAATTAGTGCCGATACTATTTGAAGTGTTAAGATTTCCTGTGTTAAAACATACAATGAAGTCTCACGTTAAAATAGAAGGACTGAACTATTTAACAGACTATATAAATTCACCAACTCGCAATGGCAAAGGCGGCGTAATAATAACGTGTCACAGCGATAATTGGGAACTTATGGGCGGCGCTTTTGCACAATATGGTATATCACTTGTCGGAGTTGCCAAAAAGCAGAAATCCAGCGGTATGGATAAATTTATTAATGAATACCGGACGCTGATTGGAATGCACATAACTTATAAAAGCGGCGTGCGCGAGATGTACGATATGTTAAACGACGGCTGGTTTATAGGACTTATAATGGATCAAGATACTAGTCGACACGACGGCGTTATAGTCAACTTTTTTAATCAGCCGACAAATTATGTGCCTGGTGCCGCGTCAATGTCCAGATTTAAAGATGTTCCTATATTTCCAGCATTTATGCACAGACACGAAGACGGCACTCATACATTGATAGTTCAGCCGGCCATTTATGTAAATAAAACTAAAAATAAACGCGACGACATTAAGCAGATAACACAGCAGCTGGCTTCATTAATTGAACAACACGTTCGCGATTATCCAGATCAGTGGTTCTGGCTTCACGACAGATGGAAGTCAATGCGAGAAGAATTTACTGCTGAAGAAGTTGAAGAGTTAAAAAAACAATTATAATTATCAAAACTATTCCTCATTAATAATAATTCTGAAGGTGAGAATATTGAATCAAATTACATTAAAAGAAGAAGTAACCTGCAGCGGCATAGGGTTACATTCCGGTCGACAGGTTACGATGAAATTAAAGCCGGCAAAAATTAACACCGGTATAACTTTTGTTCGCGTTGATTTAGACGGCTGTCCTACAATACAGGCCTCTGCAAATAACGTGACGTCAACAGTGAGAGCCACCACATTATCTCAAAACGGCGCAAAAGTTTTTACGATTGAGCACATTATGAGTGCGCTTCACGTGCATAAGATTGATAATTGTATTGTAGAACTTGACGCCGAAGAACCGCCCGTGATGAACGGCAATTCCATTGATTTTTTCCAACTTATAAAATCGGCTGGCGTTAAAGAGCAGGCCTCTCCTCGTCACGAAATCAACATTGATAAAATTTATCGAGTTGATGATGTTACTGAAAATGGTCGGCGATTTATAATTGCGCTGCCTTACGACGGACTGCGAGTCAGCTTTACGTCAGTTAATCCGCATCCACTTGTCGGAATCCAATATGAAGATTTTGAAATTGAGGCTGATACCTATGAACGTGAAATCGCGCCGGCACGAACCATAGCCTATGAAAAAGAAATCGACGCTCTAAAATCTATGGGCTTGGGCTTAGGCGGCACGCTGGAAAATGTGATTGTCTACAATGATGAGCGCTGGTTAAATAAATTGATTTATACCGATGAACTAGTAAGACATAAGATACTTGATGTCATTGGTGACTTACGTCTGGCCGGTATTGTGAATGCTCACATCATTGCAGCAGCCTCCGGTCACGCGCTTAATACCCAACTGGCCAAAATGATTGCAACTGATTTTAAAGATTAATGATATGAAAAAATATGCATTTGATTTAGACGGCACAGTGACAAAAGTTGAGACTCTGCCGCTTTTAGCTGAAGAACTCG
>JAFUTM010000321.1 GCA_017484235.1 Selenomonadaceae bacterium | reverse complement strand
TGGCTGTGCTACCGGTTTTGTTGAAAGTACTCTTGCACAGATTTATAAGCTGCCAAAAGATGACGGAGCTTTTCACGGCGGACCAGCTTATTATATAAAAAATGCGCTTAAACAGCCGGCGATAGCAAAACTTTTTGCAATATTAATTTCGGTGACGTTCGGTCTTATTTATGTCTCTGTCCAGGCAAACACTATCGTTTTATCTGTTGAGACAGCTTTTAATGTTGATCACTCAATCACGGGCATAATTTTAGCTATTTTAACTGCTCTTGTAATTTTCGGTGGTATGCACAGGATTGCCAAAGTCACTGAAATTTTAGTTCCGGTTATGGCCGGCATTTACCTTTTATCGGCAATTGTCATTATCATAATGAATATTGACAGAGTGCCGGCGATGTTTGCGTTAATTTTCCACGACGCTTTCAGTCCACAGGCAGCAGTTGGCGGCGGTTTTGGCACAGTTTTTATGACGGGCGTACGACGCGGCTTATTCTCTAACGAAGCTGGCGAAGGTTCTGTTCCGAACGCTGCGGCGACGGCAACTGGCAATCACCCTGCACGTCAAGGTTTAATTCAGTCTTTTGGCGTCTATGTTGATACGTGGTTTGTCTGCACGGCAACGGCGTTTATCGTCCTTTTAACTGGTCAATATACAATCGGTGGAGAATTAACGGGTATTGCTCTGGCGCAGCAGTCTCTCGGCAGCGTCTTTGGCTCATTTGCGCCGACAGCTTTATCAATTATTGTATTTATGTTTGCCTTCAGTTCAATCGTTGGCAATTATTATTACGGCGAAATCAATATTGCCTTCTTTGAGGGCGATGAATCCGGCAATTTGCCGAGTATCCTCGCTCAAAACGCGCTCACGATATTTAGGATTTTGGTTGTATTAATGGTTATTTTTGGCAGTTTCGCTAAGCTCAGTTTTGTTTGGGACAGTGCTGATTTATTTATGGGCTTCCTCTGTATAACGAACTTATATGCCATTGCCCGTCTCGGTAAATATTCATTTATAGTGCTTGATGATTACGTTAAACAAAAGAACAGCGGTATTGCCGAACCAGTATTTGATCCATCTATTTTGCCGGACAAAACAGGAATATACGCCTGGAAAAAGCAATGATTATATTTATTATATAAGATCAAAAAAAATTTATTTTTTAGTAGGTATTTTCATTATATTGTCGAATTGTCTTGCAATGATTATTTAATAATCAATCATTTTTAATTGTTTTAATATCTAATGGAGAATGGAGAAATTGGAAACTATAAACATTACTGAAAAAGCTAAACGTATAGTAAAATATGGTTTAGTAGTACTCATCGCATTATCAACGGCAGCGGGCAGTGCCGCATTTAATTATCAGCATCGCAATGATATGATGAAATTGTCCAACGCAAAAGTTACTGGTACGATGATACCTGCCCACGTCTTAATTAAAGGTAAAGTTAAAGAATTACTTAAAGAAGACGGCGAAGAAGTCCATGCCGGTGAAGTAATTGCAAGAATGGAAGTTGAAGTCACTGAAGCACAGATTAAACAATTAGAAGATGCGTTTGAACTTGCAAAGAAGAATTATGCTCAACTTCAAGTCGGTCAGATGGTAAAAGTGCCGGTTAGAAAACCAGTGCCGCGAACTGTAACTCAAGTTCGACCGTCATATCAGCCTTCCACAAGATCGAGAAGCCGCTCTTCTAGTGCCAATATAGCCGCATTAGAAGAACGCAAAAATCGAATGGAGCTATTGTTTGAGATGGGCGCAGTCAGCCGTAAACAATTAGAAGAAGCCCGAAAAGAATACGAATTGGCAAGAGCTGCTGGATATTCTTCATCAAATAATGATTCTTATTCATCGTCAACGACGACAGAATCGGTTGAGATTGAATATGTAACGGAATACGTCGACCAATTACAGCCGACGCCTCCAGATGTATTAAATGCCGCGCAGCTTGCAGCAAAAAAAGCAGAATTAGCACTCAACGTGGCTAAACAGGAATCTCAGCAGACTGAAATTACTGCGCCAATTGACGGAGTTGTTTATTATAATGTGAGTATTGACGACGAAGTAGAAGCTGGCGATATTATTGCAAGAGTTGTTGACAACAATGAACTCTGGATTGAAGCAGAGGTCACTGAATCACAGTTTGACAAATTATCTCTTGGAATGTTCGTAAATTATTCTATTTCCGGTCACAGTTTAAGTGGAACAATTATAGAAAAAGCTGCGTCAACTGAGTATGAAGACCAGATTGATCTTGATATGGAATTACAAAAACGTTTCGAGACATTAAATCCGAATAGTGGCTCATCTGAAACTGGTGAGTCATCTCAACCTGCCGGAAATAGTACAAATACCTCAATGATTAACCAATACAATGGTATTGGCGGACCGGAGTCCGAAGCAAAGAGCAATGATACATCAAAAGATGAATCTAGTGAAACAACATCGTCAACGTCTAAAGAGAAAGCGGCAGACATTGATAATAACACAACAACTAATGCAACAAGTGAAGCCGATACTCAAGTCGAAATTAATGATATAACTGAATCCAAAGATAAATATATCATCAGGATTTCACTGCCGGCAGAGAGAAGTTTTGTCTGTAAGCCAAATATGACTACGACACTTACAATTAGAATTTAATTTCGGAATCAATAAAAAAGCATTTTTTACTCACTATCATAAATTAATGAGTAGAAAATGCTTTATTTTTTAATGATGAACGGAAGAAACGATTTTAATTCCTCATTCCTCATTCGGCATTCCTAATTAAATTATGAGGCTTCGTTCATTTGTTCGTAGCTTGTTTCGCCGTCTGGTACTTCGTCAGGTATAGGCACCTCTTTAAGAAGTTTGATACGTCCAACTTCAATGTTATTCATACCAACTTTATTCAAATAATCAGCTAGTACTTCTTCACAAGTATCATACTCAGCAATAACCTTTAAATCTTTGAGCATATTGTAATCATCGCCGCCAACAAAGAGGAAGTCATTTGACGCAAGTGTATAAGTCTTGCTTTCATCGAGCAATTTGTCGCCAATATAAATATCAGTGACTCTTTGGCCGGCCGGCTGAGTTGGATCAAAACTGAAGGTCATTCCGCTGACATCTAAAAAGCCGCCAAATGACGCCGGATAAGCAAATACTGAATGTTCCAGCATCTCACGAATAACACTGCCTTTTATTTCAACCATTTGAATTGTATTGCCAAACGGAAAGATTGACATTATATCACCACGAGTTACATTACCATTAGGCAGGTCAGCTCTCAGGCCGCCACCATTAGTTACGGCAATATCAGCACCTGTACGCCATCTGAATGCATCTGCACAGAGATTGCCAAGCTCTGATTCGTGTCGACGCACGATTAAACGATTGCTTGTCAACTGTCTGTCACTTTTTGCAACAACATCATTAAACAATTTTTCGTTATTTTTTTCAATTTGTGTAAGTGTTTGTATAACATCTGGATCAGGAGCAGGTGCCATACTTCTTACTTCATCAGCGTCTAAGACTTGAGCTTGCATAGAAGTAATTTTGTGATGATCAACATTAATTTGCACTCGTCCAAGCTTGTAACCGTGCCAGCCAGTTTGTACAATAAGAGTATCTCCGACAACTAAACCTTCTGGCAGCAAAGTGTGACTGTGACCGTCAACAATTAAATCTATTCCAGGAACTTCCTTTGCAATTAGTTCACTAGTAAATTCACTACTGCCGTCAAGGCCCATGTGCATAACCGCAATTACAACATCACACTTTTTACGCAGAGTCTTAGTCATAATCTGCGCCTGCTCAATCGGATTGAGAAATTCAATATTTTCCGTATTTCTCGGATTAGATTTATAAGCAGTCTCCGGCGTGGTCAGACCGAATACACCAACTTTAACGCCGTTCATCTTATAAATTTTATACGGTTTAAAGATATTTTTATGTGTGCGACGATTGATCGTGTTGGCACTAAGAACAGCAGCATTGAGACTTTTTGCCAATTCCTGTAGACGATCTGCACCATAATTATAATCGTGATTGCCAGGCGACATTGCATCTAAGCCGGATTTATTTAACAACAAAACCATATTACTGCCGCGACTGATGTTGATATTCGGCATTCCGTGAAATGTATCACCGGCATCAAGCCACAACGTGTTTGAGTTTTTGGCCTTTGCAGCTTTGACAGCCGCCGATATTTCCGCCAATCCAATGGATTTACCGTCATCATCATCGGTTTTTACACGTGCGTGCATATCATTTGTATGAAAGATTACGATCTCCGCCGTTCCGCGTGCTGCATCAGCTTTAGGAACCAGAACAAACACAAATAACATAACCAGCGCAATAGTACTTGAAATTAAGCGTTTCATTAAATTATCCTCCTTCATTGTATTTATTTAAGAATAAATCTTATCACGCATAAAGAATAAACCAATCACAGCGTCAATCAAAACAAGAATCATAATATTGACATCAAAAAATAAGTTGGCAATAAAAGTGGCAATAATAATTACAATCGGCAAAATCAACTTTTTGGCAAATTGTTTCCTTAATAAATCAATCGCTACATTTAACAATAAAGCTGTTGCGCCGCATTGCATACCTTTAAGAACGAGTGTAACATATTCATTTGAGGCGAATAAATCGTAAAAGGCAGCAACAATGGTGATTATAATCAGAGGCGGCAGAACGGTTGCAAACATTCCAGTAACCGCGCCGAGTATGCCGCCCATTTTATAGCCAAGCATAATAGCTGTGTTGACCGCCATAATTCCAGGCGTTGACTGGGCAATTGCAATCATATCGAGAGTTTCCTGGTCATTAATCCAGTGATACTCGTCGACAAATTTTGCCTTGAGCAGTGGTATTATCACATAGCCGCCGCCAACCGTAAACATACTGACGATAAAAGTCGATTTGAACAGCAGCCAATAGCTGAATTTTATATTAGAATGATTTTCCATATTTTTCTAAACATTATCCTCATTATCAAAACGAATTGCCCAATGACATTTTTGACAAAGTATTTCACCGACATTGCCATTCATCACATCGACAATGTGTTTCATCTCATTGCTATTCTTGATATCTTCGTAAGTTTCGATTTTTAAGTTGCCCAAGACATGTTGTAATCCAAAATCGTTGCAACAAAGGACGACATCTCCATTTGGCAGAAGGATATTTTGACTAAGCGTCATTGATGTTTCACAACGTAATATCGTTGTCAATTGTCTTTTATGTTTACATTCTTGATTTTTTAATTCATCATAAGATAAATTTCCAGCTCTATCGTGTATTACCCAGTCAACATCAACATAGTTTTTAACGATATTATAAGCGCGTTCATTTGGTTCATATTGAGAGTTTGCTTTGTCAATGAAACATTTACCATCAACTTTTTTTGTAGTAATAATGTATTGCAATAACTCAAAATACTCTTCAGTAGTGGGAATATGAGCATAATTATTTTTATCCGGCAGGTGAAGTATTACTCTTTCAAATGGTATATTTTTAACCTGGTCAAATTTGCTCTTTGTCATTCCAACCAATGTTGTATTTAAAAAGATTTTTCGACCTTGATTGTTGGCATATTGTATCATTTGCACTGTGTCTTTTGCCAAAAAAGGTTCAACAAATCCTGAAAATACTATCATCAAATCACTTGGTAATTTATCAACGCAGGTTTTAAAGTCATCTATACTCATTTCCATTTGACCGTGATATGCTTTCAAAAATTTATTTTGCGGACAGTATTTGCAATTTACACTGCAACCGACTTTTGTGGTTATTTCTAAATAACGTTGCTTATACATAGGTCTAAACATTGACTGAATAATTCTTGGCATTTTTATATAAGAACTAATGCCACGATTAACTAATTCCGTTTTTAAATCATCTTGCATTGATATTTCCAAAACTGCCAGTAAATATAAGACTTTTCGTTTTGATTGTATAATTTCGTCCAAGCTGTAGACATCTAAACCATCAATTTTTGTCCTATTGACATTATTTTTTGTAACACAAAAGTTAGATATATTAATCTGTCTCATTTTCAGTTTACTATACAATTTTTTCCCGCACGAACCAGCACCGTAAATAACAACGGCATCATAGAGTGAAGATTGTTCTTTTATCTTTGAAAAATACTTTTCTGCTTCATCATTAATAAATTTTATAATGTCCAAAAGAATCATCTCCTATTAAATTTGTAATGAGCTATCAATAACTTTCTTGACGACTCTGCACGGATTGCCAAAAGCTATAACTCCGGCTGGAATATCTTTACTTACTAGACTCTTGGCACCGATGATACTGCCCTCGCCAATCTTAACGCCAGGCAGAATTGTAACGTCGGCACCAATCCAGATATTATCAGCAAGTGTAATTGGTTTTGCCATTTCCAAACCTTCATTGCGCGGTTCAGTCAGAATCGGGTGAAGTGCCGTATAAAATCCGCAGTTCGGTCCGATAAAACATTTTTTGCCGATAGTAATTTTTGCACAGTCCATCAGATAAATGTTGTGATTAAAAAAAGAACCTTCGCCGATTGAAATATTATAGCCGTAGTCGACCATAAATGGTGATAAAACCTCAATTTTCGTAACGTCCTCAACGTTGGGCAGAAGTTCACGCAGAATTTTGTTCCGCGTCTTTAAATCTCGTGGACGAGTCTGATTTAATTGAAAGCACAAATCTTTGGCAATGGTACGTTCTTCAATGAGTTCTTCATCAAAGTTGGCATTGTACCAATCGCCAGCGAACATCTTATCTCTTTCCGTCATAAATAAATCTCCCTTACAAACATATTTACTTGAATTGTAGCAGTCAATGTTACCGTTGTCAAGAAATTATATCATCATAATAATCAATGTGAATCCAATTTCTACTTCACTAAAATCAAAAAAGGACTGCCACAAAATCATATGGACAGCCCTTTTATTATTCAACGCTGTTATAATTTACGAATTAATTTTTGGAATTTTTAAGTTCTTGAAGTTTAGGACCCATAATGCGCTTATAAGCCTCAACGCCTGGCTGATTGAAAGCGTCAACGTTTGAAAGTTCGCCTTCATAAGCAACCGACATAGCCAACATATACAGAAGCTCGCCAAGATGATACTCATTAAGCTCCGGCAGAGTAAAGCAGGCATTGAAACGTTTGTTGGATTTAAGTGCATCAGCATTGGACTGACGTGCAACTTCCAACGCTTCACTCATCGTGACGCCAGAAATATCGGCAAGTTTCTGAGCATTCGGGAATACATTAGGAATGACATAATCATTAGCCCATTTAGCAACTTTGACGAATTGCACAACCTTGTCAAGCGTGCCTTCCTGATGCTGCTGAGTCTGAGAGTGCATATCCGTTGTGCCGACTGCGACGAGCGGCGTACGACCGTAGCAGACTTCTTTGCCGTCTTTATTAAACTGCTTGCCGAGTGACTCAGCGAGAAGCTGAATATACCATTCGGAAACGGATTTAAGATAATCGCCATAAGGCATCATAACTTCGATATGACAGCCGTGTTTTTCAGAGGCAGCAAACTTCAGCGCCGCATTGAGCATAGCTGGATTCTGCCAAAGATCATCATTTTGGCAAGCCTCGTCCATATGACGTGCGCCTTCCAGGAATTTCTCAATGTCCATACCGATAACAGCAGCAGTTGTGAGACCAACTTCGCAGAAGATAGTGAAACGTCCGCCAACGCCGTCTGGTACACTGAAAGTCTCCCAGCCATTGTCAACGGCGAGCTGCTTGAGCAGAGTCTTCTTTTCCATATTAGGATCAGTGACAGCGACGACTTCAATTTCCACATTATCAGCTTTCTTGAGGGCGTCATACATAACCATAAAGTTGCTCATTGTATCAAGAGTTCCGCCGGATTTTGAAATAACAATCAGCATAACTTTGTATTTACGGCTTTCGTGAGATTTAGTCACCTCAGCCTGAGCTTTAAGATGATTGATGATGTCACCAGTGCGGCGTGGATCAATATTTTGTCCGCTGAAGTAAACTTTCGGCAGACCTTTGCGTTGTTCTTTGGTCCAAGTGTTCCAAAACTCACCGCAGAACACATCAAAAAGAACTTTATTGCCAAGAAATGAGCCGCCAATGCCAAGCGAAACGACAGCATCAACGTTGTTGCGAATACGCTCAGTAAAGTCGTGCAGTCTTTTAATGCTGGCTGGTGAATTGAGATTTAATTTACCGTTTTCTTCGGTGATGTATGGCAGTTTGGAGAAATAGACTTTTTCAGGATTGCCATCTTTGGAAAGATGAGCTTTGATAAAGCCGCTTTCACGCATAACTTTCATAGCCGCGTGTGCTTTTTTGAGGTCTTCGGCATAGAAGTCAAGGTCAGCCTGAGTGACTTTGCCCTCACCAAAAAGGTTGTCGTAATCGAATGAAAAACCAGATAACAATGTCAATGCCATAATTTAATCACACTCCAAACAATAAATTTATTTATATAATATATATAAGTACACTCTCGTCCCCCAAAACGAAAGCTAAACTTAATCAAATTAATTGATTCAGTAGTCTAAATTTATATTAATAAGTCAATAAAGATAGTGCCTTTCTCCGTTTTACTTGTATCTTCTGCCGCTAATTCATTCATTCGGCTTTGAGCACGTTCAATCATCTTTCTGACTTTCTCAACTTCAGCCTCATCACACATATTATTTTGAAGACCATTCTTGCAATCATCAAGATCATCTTGTAGAATTTTTATTAATTTACGAAGATCAGAAATGGATTTAACAGCGGCAAGCTGAGCTGCACGTTTTGATTCATTGAAGGTCACCGTTGATTTTGCTGATGTTATGGAAATATTTCCGTCTTTGTCGACTAAAACTGAGCCACCTTGAAATCCAATTTCACCTTCACGGCTTTTGAGATAGTCATTTGCCGATTTAATATCTTCTGCAAGTTTTTGACGTTTAGCAAGTTCCTTATCCGGTAAGCGACCGGAAAGACGCTGTTTAAATTCTTCTTCCGTCATATTCATAAGTAAGCGACTTTTCTTGCCACCGTCACCATTAGAAATGCTCCATTTACGAAGACCGCCGTCACTGCCGATTATAAATCCTTGTGCAGAAAGACCTGGACGATTGCCTGAATTTTTCAATTCTCGTTGACAATCATAAATCAATGCTTCATATTCCACACGCTTTTCAGGATCATCTGCCATCTGTCTCAAAATATTTGGCGAAATGGAAATATTATTATTGCCTTTACTATTAAAGGGCTGAGCCCCAACACTGAATTTTACATCTTTGAATTGTTTTGAAAGTGAATTTAGAACGCTGCCGGATTTTGATTTTGATTCATCATTGACTTGACTCTGCGCATAACTCAATGCTGCCTCTGAAACATAAGAGTTACCAACTTTCACTCCCATATAAATCAATCCTTCCTTGTATTGATAAAAATATATTTAAATTCCCATTTCTATATTATGAATTAATGTATCAATTTGATCCATTTGACCTTTTACAGAATTGTTAATGCTTTCCAAGTCTTGAATAGACCGAGTTGAATTTTGAATACTTTGAATACCTTCATCTAAATTATTATGCAAGGTTTTAATTTCTTCATTGAATGCAGAGTCGAATTCATTTATACGACTTTCAAAGCTTTCGTTTTTAGCTAATATGGAATTTATTTCATCTACATCGTGTAACAAAACATTAATAGCTTCATCAGAAGTTTTTAAACTTTGTTGCGTATTCTCTGACAATTTGCGCACTTCATCTGCGACAACCGCAAAGCCGCGACCGTGTTCACCAGCACGTGCTGCCTCTATCGCTGCATTTAGTGCAAGCAGATTAGTTTGAGCCGCAATTTCATCAATCATTTTCATAACTTCTTTGATCTTCTTAGTACTTTGACTAAGCATATCTAATTTAGGTGTTATTGAATCATTGCGTTCCATAAGTTGCTCGAAAAGGTCATTTTGTTCATCGATACCTTTTCCCAACTGATGAATAGAATTTTGTATCATATCAACTTCTTCTGATATATGAGAAATACTCTCAACTATTACAGGTATTTTGGACTGATAATCTTTAAACATATTTATGAGCTCATCTTTTAAAGATTCAGTTTGATATTGCTGCTCAATGACACGTTGGTAGAAGAAGGAGCGGCAATTTGAATATATAATAATAAATTTATCAATATACTCGTCGCTGAAAGAAACCGAATGTGGTACATGATGAAAAAATATTGCCGTCAAAGTTTCATTCATATGAAGTCCACTGACTTCACCAAAACTCGAAAAGCCAGCTATCGGAATGTTGCGAAATTGGTCAATATGCTTAATTTCTTCAGGATAACCCAATCGGCGCAAAATACAATCGTTGAGTATACCGCCTATAGTTTCAGGTTTATTTTTATTGTATCTAAGTATCGCAGAGGACAATGTCTGATTAAGTGAGATTCTCTTCATCAATCGAAGTTTCTCACCAGTTGAAACGTCGCAGAAGAAAGCTACCATATCATTAACATCGTCTATGCCCGCAACTGACCTTATATAATCTTCACCATTTATATCTGCGGCGAAAGTGTATTTTTGCATTACATTTTGAAGCTCATTGGTTGTGCTGACGTTAAAGTGATTTTTCAACGCTTGAATAAAACTGATTGGTCCGGAGGAATCTGCAACAGTTCTTACTTGCCTCAAAGTAGCATTTGATTGAACAATAGTAAATACCTTTTCCGTACGTTCAACGGCTTGAGTTTTTAAAATGCCATAGCGATAATCCTTCTTCAAACGTACGAGCGTAATAACCGCGTGATTTTCTAAAGTGCGACTTCCATCATAGATATATGTGTGAGCAAAATCTAAATTTCCACCAGCACTGCCTCCTATGAATGGACAAGCAAACATTTCAGACTCATAAAGAGCTTGCAAAACAAAAGTCTCACTTCTGGACGTGCCGTCAATATAAACTAGTGCAAAAGTATGATTTGCACTAACGCGGAAAGGAATCCTATGCTTAGTGATTTCCTGCCGGATTAAATTTACTCGTTCGCGCACTGACATTGAAACGCTATTGGATTTTAAATCTTCATTGTGCAGAGGAATACTCATAGTATAAATATTTTCTATCATACGATTTGAATAAGACTGCAAAAGAATTTTGGAGCGATGTTCAGGAGCTGGGCAATAATATGAACTGCTGTTTTGCGTTCTACAGAGTTCTCCAGCAGTACTCATTAAAATCAATTTTGTTTTATTTGGAACAAAACTTTTAATAGAACGAGCAACACTATCCATACTTAAATCTGGAGATATGAAGCCGAGAATTAAAGCTACACCTTCCGCCACATTACAAAGTGAATTTAACTTATTTGTATTCAACTCATTCTCATTTAAATAAATTGCTTTAATATCAGGTTTTTCTTCTTGATGAGATTGAAAAGCGGAATTAATCTTTTCCTCATGTTCAAAAGAATCCTCAGATTTTTGTTTCTTTCCAAAACCCAAAAAGTTTAACATTACATCAAGACCTCGTAAAAACTAATTTAACTACGAATAACAGAAAGCAATTCATCAATTTTTTGCTTAAGCAGAGCAGTATCGCCTTTTGTCTCAACGTTAAGCCGGATATACGGTTCCGTGTTGGAACCGCGCAAATTGAACCGCCAATCGTCATAATCTACACTGAGACCATCAATTTTATTGACTGTGCCGCCATTAGCGTAGAGGCTTTCAACTTTTTGTATAATGGATTTAACAGCGTCCGTACTTGCAACCTTTGTATTGATTTCGCCGGAACTTGGGTGTTTAGCTTGACGGTCTTTAACCAAGTCGGACAGAGATTTATTAGTATGACTGAGCAGTTCTAAAATTAACAGCCAGGGAATCATACCACTGTCACAATAATAGAAGTCGCGGAAATAATGATGAGAGGCAAGTTCACCGCCATAAATAGCATTTTCCTTGCGAAGCATATCCTTCATATAATTGTGACCGGACTTGGAAATAATGGGCGTACCACCAAGTGATTCTACAATATCAATGGTGTTCCACGTCGCACGCGGCTCATAAATAATTTTTTCGCCTTTATGCATAGTCAAAAATTCCTGAGCAAGCAAACCGACGAGATAATAACCCTCGATAAAGCCGCCCTTTTCATCAAACATAAAGCAGCGGTCAAAATCACCGTCAAAGGCAATACCGCAAGCCGCATTATTCTCAATAACCGCATTAGCCGTGATTTGGCGACTATCCTGCAGAAGAGGATTCGGCACACCGTTAGGGAAGAAGCCATTCGGCTCGTTAAATACTTTAATGATTTCAATTGGTAAAAACTTTTCAAGCTCATTAATAATCGGACCAGCCGCGCCATTACCGGTATTGATAACTACTTTGAGCGGCTTAAGTTTATTGACATCAATGT
This sequence comes from Selenomonadaceae bacterium, assembly GCA_017484235.1. GTDB lineage: Bacteria > Bacillota > Negativicutes > Selenomonadales > Selenomonadaceae > Quinella. The sequence continues at coordinate 2,961 of JAFUTM010000321.1, read as the reverse complement.
ACGAAAGAAGACGCTTAATATAATCCGGCATAATGTCAATTCTATGGATAGTGCCGGTTGCCTTTTTAGGCGACCAGTCGAGGCTCTCATCTACAATAGTATCGCGAATTTTAAAAAGACCAGTATCAGGACTTATCGGTCGAGATTCCTTTTTGACGAACTTCATTCCGTTATAGTCCTGCGGATTGTGACTGGCAGTAACCATAATGCCGCCGTCAAACTCCAGACTTCCGACGGTAAAATAAATCATTTCGGTGCCGCACTGCCCGATATCGAAAACATCGCAACCGGATTCAGTGAGACCGCGTGCAAGGGCGTCGCTGAGTGTAGGACCGGAGAGACGAATATCGTGACCGATTGCAATCTTTTTTGCATCAAAGAGTTTAGGAAAGACACGACCAATTCTATAAGCAATTTCCTGATTTATAGTATGTGGATAAATACCACGAATATCATATGCACCAAAGCCGCTGACATCAACCGCCATACTTCATACACGCTCCCATTTTATTATTAATTTATATTACAATCATTTCTATGTATATTGAAATAATCCTCTTAAAATTACGAAAATTTCTAAAAAATTTAAATTAGATTCAATTTTTTGAAAGCGTTAAAAATTCCGTTGTCCATTACAGCATCGGTAACGAAAGTTGCCGCAGCTTTTGCATCATCGCCGCCGTCACCGACGCAAACACTTATTGCACAGTATTTAAACATATCAATATCCCATTTTGAGTCACCGAAAGCGATTGTATCAGCCTTATCAGCGTTGAGGTATTTAAGTAAAATTTCAATGCCGCGAGACTTGGACAAATTTTTAACGCCAAAATCACCGAATAGCGCAGTGTCACCCTTACCGCCCCAAGTACCGACTTTTAAATCTGGAAAGGCTTCTTTAGCGGCGAGATAATCGTCATAAGTATTGAGTATAAAACTAATTTTGTTCAAATCGTCGCGATAAAGGTTACCATTAAAAATCATATCTGGAAAAATTGTACGTACGGTCACTTTATCGGCGTCTTCCTTGCCTTTATAAGCGGCGTACTTTCTAATAACCGGTTCTGCAACGGTCTCAAAATGTTCGCTGGCAAAGAGTCCGTTGTTACTCTCAAGGTAAAATTCCAGATTGCGATTGTGGAGCCAGTCAACGATATTTTTGCACTGTTCGGCAGTGATCAGTTGATGACAGACAACCTTGCCGTTGTCCTCAACGTAAGCACCATTGCCGCCAATCATACCGTCGAGACCGATGTCCCAAATACTTTGATAAACTTCGGCACGGCTGCGGCCGGTGCAGATATAAACTTTGTGACTATTCTTACGAGCGAGGCGAATTGCTTCGACCGCCGAATCAGGCAGATTGTTTTCATAATCAACCAGAGTGCCGTCAACATCAATAAAAATAAATTTACCCATAAAAAACACCACCCTTTACTAATTAGGAATTATAAATTAGAAATGAGGAATATAAGATACGGACTTAATTCCTAATTCACAATTCCTAATTCCTAATTAAATTTATTCATAACGTAAAGCATCGATAGGATCGAGACGCGCCGCCTTACGCGCAGGCAACATACCAAACACAATACCAACAAATAAAGAGAATCCAAAACTTGCAAATATACTGGCAACACTAATAACGGTAGTAAAATTGCCAAATTTAGAAATGGCCTGAGCCAAGCCAACACTAACGAATATGCCGATAAGGCCACCCAAAATACTAATCATAGTGGACTCAATCAAAAATTGCAGCATAATCGAATTATAAGTCGCACCAATCGCCTTGCGAATACCAATTTCTCGTGTGCGCTCAGTGACACTGACCATCATAATATTCATAATGCCAATGCCGCCAACAATTAGCGAAATTCCGGCGATTGAACCGAGCAGAAGCGTAATCATTGTGGTGGTCTCGCTCATAGTTTCCATTAAGCTGGTGAGATTGCGAACGTTAAAGTCGTCGTCTGCACCAGTTTTTATTCTATGACGCTGACGAAGAAGAGTTTCAATCTGTGCCTGCACGGCGTCCATTTTATCGGAATCGGCGACCTGGACATTAATCATACGCACATAAGTAATACCAAGTAAACGCTCCTGCGCGGTGGTAAGCGGAATTAAAACAACGTCGTCCTGATCCTGACCAACAGAGGACTGACCTTTGGAAGCGATAAGACCGATTATAGTGTAAGGAGCATTGCCAATGCGGATTTTCTTGCCGACCGGATTAACTTCGCCGAATAGATTAGACGCAACAGTCGTACCGATTACCGCGACGCGACTTCTGACGTCGACATCGTGGTCAGTGAAAAACATACCGGACTGAAGCGTCAAAGACTGAATTTTTACATATTCAGGAATAACGCCGCTGACAGTAGTATTCCAGTTTTCGTGACCATAAACAACTTGATAAGAGCCTTGAACTATCGGCGAAACGTAGGAAACATCTTTGATTTTCTCCTTAATGGCTTTGGCGTCGTCGTAAGTGAGCGTTATAACGGAGCCGGCAGCACCGCGAACACCGCCGCGATTAGAGGAGCCTGGCATAACCATAAGCATATTTGAGCCGAGCCTTGAGATAGAGTCGACGACATTTTTCTTAACGCCCATACCGACGCTCGTCATAGCAATAACTGAGGCGACACCGATAATTATTCCAAGCATCGTCAGTATAGTTCTAAGTTTGTTGGCGACCAGCGACAACGCGGCCATTTTTAATAATTCAGTGAATAGCATATTAACCTCTATATGATAAATAATTATGAGGATTTATGGACTTTTTGAAAGGCGATTCCAGCGGCATTGATAGTCTTATCAATATCTTCATCAGTATGAGCAATGGACATAAACAGCGTCTCAAACTGACTTGGCGCAAGATAAATGCCCTGCTCCAGCATTGCAATGAACCAAACTTTAAATTTATTCTGATCGGAAGCGGCCGCGTCGTCATAATTATTG
>JAFUTM010000320.1 GCA_017484235.1 Selenomonadaceae bacterium | reverse complement strand
TGGAAATTCTTCAGGAATGATAGTCAACGCTGCGCCAGCAGAGCGACCCATACCGAGTGCCAAGTGACCGGCAGTTCTGCCCATCGCAATCGTGAAATACCAACGATTATTAGAAGTCTTTGCATCTTCCATAAGGTTTTGAATTTCAGTTGTAGCAAATGCCCTTGCCGTCTCAAAACCAAATGTTGGAACGCCTTCAGGAAGTGGTAAATCGTTATCAATTGTCTTCGGAACGTGAACAACATTGATCATTCTGCCAAGTTTCTTTGCATATTCCGCAACAGAAGATGAACTGAAAGCCGTGTCATCACCGCCGATTGTGACAAGATGCGTAACTCCGAGTTCATTAAGAGTTTCGACAACCATTCTAAGGTCTGACTCTTTTTTAGTTGGGTTGAAGCGTGACATTTTAAGGATACAGCCGCCTGTTTGATGAATCCGGCTGATATTGCTTGGTTCAAGGCGAATGTAATTCTTTTCGCCGCGTCCGAGACGTGAAAAACCGTCATACATTCCAAGAACGTCCCAGCCTTGACGATACGCTTCACTTACTACGCCGCTGATGACCGCATTCATACCAGGTGCAGGACCGCCACCGCAAACTATCGCCACTACATTTTTTACTCCGATCATTTAATTTCCACCTTCCATTTTATTATTAAAAAATCATTTAGATTTTTGTTTGTATCCTCGTTTGTTTACCTGCTTGTGAGTATTACCTTTACCAGCTGTTTTAAGTTTAATGCTGGCTTTTGTTTTCATCATTCGACGCGATTTAGAATTTTCCTGCCGATTTTTATTTTGTTTATTACTGACAATGGATTTTTTATTATTAGAACCTTGAACGTTGAGCTGCTTTTTTATGCCTGCTTCAATATTGCGTAATTTATCCATTTCGCGATCCGTGACGAGAGTGATTGCCGTACCAGACTGACCTGCACGTCCAGTTCTGCCGATTCGATGAATGTAACTGGTCACATCACGCGGAATATCAAAACTTATAACGTGTGTGACGCCTTCAATGTCCAGTCCGCGTGCCGCAATATCTGTTGTAACCAACAATTGCAACTTAGCTTCACGGAATTTTTTAAGAACAAAGTTGCGCTGTTGTTGTGTTAAATCGCCGTGCAGCTCGTCAACTTCGTAACCTTTTTTGGCAAGTTCCTCAGCCAGCCAGGACGTCTCATCTTTTTTGGCACAGAATATCATTGCAAGGTAAGGGCGTTCAGCATCAATGACTTTGCAAAGCTCGTCGAATTTGTTAGCTTCTTTAATTCTGATAACTGTCTGTTTAATATTATCCAGCGTTATAACTTTCGGCTCAACAAATATTATCTGCGGCTTATGCATAAATTGAGCTGCCAATGTTTTAATGCGGTCAGGTATCGTTGCGGAGCACAGGATTAACTGCCTGTCATTTGCCGTAGATTCTATTAAAGTCTCAACATCTTCAATAAAGCCAAGCTTTAACATTTCATCTGCTTCGTCTATTACAACTTTGTTGACGCTGCTTAAGTCAATTGCCTTGCGGCTCAGCTGATCCAATAATCGTCCAGGTGTTCCAATTATCAACTGCGGATTGCGTTTTAATTTATCTCGCTGACGTTCAAAATCAACTCCACCGCAAATTATCACGCTGTCGACATTTGTCACAGGGTATAAATTTGCAGCAACTTTTGATATTTGTATTGCCAGCTCTCGTGTTGGTGCAATTATCAAAGCCTGCGCCATTTGTACTTTTTTAATGCGTTCCATAACCGGCAATAAGAAGGCTAAGGTTTTTCCTGTGCCGGTTTTGGATTGCACAATTACATCATTTCCACTTCGTGCCGTTGGAATTAATCGTTCCTGCACTTTCGTCGGAGTGATGATGCCCTGTTTTTTCAACAGCTCACAAATATTTGAAGCTATATTTAAATCATTAAATGTTTTTATCAATATTATAACCACCTAAAATTTTACTTATTTATCAGACACGTTTATAACCATTCGTTCTGTGTTCGGAAGGCTGCGCCCTCCACCTGCTTAATATGTATAGTTTCATTTATTATAAATATCAATGGCATTTTGTAAATCAATACGGAGTTGTCGGACAAGCTCATCGACAGAATTAAACTTCTGCTCATCACGAAGCTTTTTTATAAAACTTACAGCAATATCACGACCGTAGATATTTCCATTAAAGTTGTGAATGTAAACTTCAATGCGTCTCTTGTCTATATTAAAAGTTGGATTGTCTCCTATGTTGGTAATGCCACAATAGTCGGACTCGTCAACACGCACTTTAACCGCATATGCACCATTGGGCAGCATTGCACGATGAGCACCAATTTCAAGATTAGCAGTTGGAAATCCAATTTTACGACCGCGCTTGTCTCCGTGAACAACCTTTGAAACATAGGTAAAAGGACGACCGAGCAGAGTATTGACATTTTGCAAATCACCCGAAGCAATCAACTCACGAATACGTGTACTGCTTATGATTTTTTTATCAAATGTCACCGTTGGACATATCTCCGCCTTAAAATTATAATTTTGACCTTCACGAATGAGCATTCGGCCATTGCCCTTACCAAAACGACCAAAAGTAAAATTCGCGCCAGTTACTACATAATGCGGCGCAATTTTAGTTTCAAGCAGTTCTAAAAATTCTTCCGGCGAGATTTTTGAAAAATCTTTAGTAAATGTAATCTCAATCATCACCTGCACGCCCAATTCTTCGACAATTGCGCGGCGCAGTATTTTATTGCCGATTATGCGCGGCATTTTAGCTGGATTTATTATAGACAATGGGTGATTGGCAAAAGTAAATACCATAGCCGTTCCGTCAATTTGTTTTGCCAGCTCCACTGCTCGTCTAATTATTGATGCGTGTCCAAGATGAACGCCGTCGAACATTCCAAGCGCAACAACCGGTTTAGGATATTTGATATTTATCTCAGATAATTTTTTATATATTTCCATAAACTCACTTCAACAAATTTTTAATTAAAATATTAATATTTTATTACGCCGCTTCAATGATGTCAATAATTCTTAATTAACTGTCACGTGATCTATCTCTGTGCCGTCCGGCAAAAAACATTTAACATCTATGGCATTATCGGTGACTTCCATTGTTAAATAATTGTTTGTATCCGGCTGAGGTGCAATAACTTCATCGAGCGCGTGCTTTATCCATAAACCAGGATAGCGTACATCACCAGCAACGCCCGTTAAAATATATAGCGGCCCTTGAGGATTGTGCTCAAAATTATATATGTGACCACGATCACGATAAGTATGGAGATGCGCCGTAAACACTATGTCAATTTTCAATTCATCGAATAGAGGCATAAACTCAACGCCCATATTGGAAAAACCTTCGCGGCGATCCGGTCTGCCAGGTATTCGGTACTGCAATACATCTTTATGCATTAAAACAATTTTCCACTTTTTATTGCTGGACTGCACATCTTGACGCAGCCAGTTTTTCTGCTCATTTATTAAATTTTGACCGTCGCCGTCTGAAACTTCGTTAAGCTCATCCCACTGAGTGTCCAAAACGATAAAATGTGCGTTGCCATAATCAAAAGAATAATAGCGGTGATTAAACTTTTCATTTCCATTGTCCGGCACATCAAAATATTTAAGATACGCTTCCGGCTGACGCACCTGCCACTGCCGATTATAAGTCTCGTGATTGCCCATAACCGGAGCAAAGGGCATATCTTCCAAAAGATCATCAACGCCGTCCATCCAGGCGTGCCACTGGAATCTATCCTCTCCATTATCAACTATGTCACCGACGTTTGTAAATAGTTCTGCGTCTGAATTGCGCTTGTAAGCGTTATTCGCCAACTCACTCCAAAAGTCATAATCCGCTGACTGTGAATCAGGAAAAACCAGCATCTTAAAATTCGTGCCATTACCTGTTTTAAAATTGTGCCACTCAGTACAGTGATCGCCTTCTGCAATTCGATACTCATATTCCGTATTGGCACTCAAATTATCTATTATTGCAGTGTATTGATAATTCGTCTGTCCATCGTCCGTAAAAGTTCTATCAATAGCGGCGACGGTCTGTATATCTTTAGCATCGTGAAGACGAACTTCAAGTGTCGGACTGGTCATCACCGCCTCACTCTGCCACATTATGCAGCGCGAATTTAAAGTATCTTTAGTTACAATCTGACGCAGATATTCTATGTCAAGATCAGCCGTCTTTTCTGGCAGTTCCGGTTCAACTTTATCGGGCACCGATTCGGTCTTGTCAAAGCAGCCACTAAACATATTGCCGCCAGCCAAAATCAGACCGCCGCCAATCATAGTCTTTATAAATTTACGCCGACTGATATTGTTTTTATTATTCAAATAAATTTCTCCTCTGAAATTATTAAGGTTATGTCAACTACGCCCGACTAAAGTCGGACGCTTGAGAGTGTCAATAAAAGAATATCGACAGCTTCAATTTACTTAGATACGGTCAACTTACTAACTGCCGAAACAATTAGCAGAGGTCGGATAATTACCAAAGTCATCTTTTTGTTAGTCGTGCCTCTCATCTTCGTTTAGCGATTACGTCAATCAAAGTTTCAAGGCAATCCTAGACAAAAAATCCGCAAGTTGTCAAACGGACTG
>JAFUTM010000319.1 GCA_017484235.1 Selenomonadaceae bacterium | reverse complement strand
GCTGCTTCTCAGTGACGGACTTGTTGAAATATTAGTTGACGAAATCAAAGATAAAGATATAGTGACGACAATACTAAACAGCGGCAAGATGAGTACGCGCAAACGTGTTGCGGCACCAGGCGTCGAGCTTGGACTGCCGGCGATAAGTGAACAAGACGAAAAAGATATAATCTTCGGCATAGAAAATGATATGGACTTTATCGCGGCGTCGTTTATACAGCGTGCGTCGGACGTAGAGCAGATACGCGACTTAGTGGCGAGACACGGCGGACACATGGAAATCATACCGAAGATAGAGAACCTCGCAGGCGTACAAAATATAGATGAAATAATCGCGGCAGCGGACGGCATAATGGTAGCACGCGGTGACTTAGGCGTTGAGATACCGGCTGAAGATGTGCCAATAATCCAAAAGAAGATAATCAAAAAATGTAACGAAGCGGGCAAACCAGTCATAGTTGCAACGCAGATGTTAGAGTCAATGACGACGAATCCACGCCCAACGCGAGCAGAAGTCAGTGACGTAGGCAACGCCATTTTAGACGGAGCAGATGCGATAATGCTTAGCGGCGAGACAGCAAGCGGCAAATATCCAGTAGAAGCAGCGGCAACAATGAATCGTATCGCACTCAGAATGGAAGAATCGCTGAGATATAAAGAAATCTTCTTGACAAAAGGCTTAGGACATAAATATTCACAGACGGACGCAATTGCACACGCGACTGTGCAGCTTGCGTATGAGCTTGATGCAAAGGCAATAATCACGCCGACTAAATCAGGTTACACAACAAGAGTCGTCTCTAAATACAGACCAAAAGCCGATATAGTTGCGTTCTGCCCGAATTATATGGTAGCGCGTCATCTTAACTTACGCTGGGGCGTTATGACTATACCAGGCGTGCCTTGGATGAATCCAGAGGATATGATTAAATTCTCGGCTAAAAGCGCGATGGAACACGGAATAGTAAGCAAGGGCGACTTAACCGTACTGACAAGCGGCATTAAATATGGTGAAGGCGGCACAAGTTCAATTCAGCTGCATACAATCGCATAACAACGTTAATAATATAAATATATCTTTTGAACTACTTAATCGCAGCTGGCGGGCGGATAGTTCAAAAGATTTTTTTGTTGCTTTATTATGAAAAATCGTATATAATGGAAAATGTTGTTAAATGAACATTTTGTAAATCAGTGATTTAATTGAAATAAATAGGAGTGAAATGAATTTGTTGACGTTTTTAATGGTGTTAGACGCAGTAGTTGCAATTATTTTAATTGCCTCGGTGTTAGGTCAAGAACCTAAATCGGCAGGAATGGGCGGAATGGACGGTGGTGCCGGTGATACAGTATTCAGCGGCAAGGCACGCGGAATGGACGCACTGCTCGCAAGAGTTACTATAATATTTTCAATCCTTTTCGCAGTTATAACATTAATCATAGCAAAGATGACTTCATAATGATAATAAAAGGCGCAGAACCATTTTTTATGCAAGGCGGCAGACACGGTGTGCTGCTGGTACACGGCTTTACTGGCAATCCGGCAGAATTATTGATGCTCGGTCAACATTTAAACTCAGTGGCCTTTACAGTTTTAGGCGTAAGACTTGCCGGACACGCGACCAACGAGAAAGATTTATCGCGAACGACAAAAGAAGATTGGATAAACTCTGTAATAGACGGCTATTCAATTTTAAGCGGCTGCTGCGAAACAATATCAATAGTCGGACATTCAATGGGCGGGCTGCTGACATTAAAGGCGGCTGATATATTATCAAAAGGTGTGGCTAAAATAGTGACGCTTGCCGCACCAATCTTTATAAACGAAGAGCTTGGTTTAAAATTTCTACCGCCGCGTGAACAATGCCTCAATAATATGTCGGTGAAGAACGCACGACGCAGATTAAAGAATGTACCGCCGGCAGTAAACCGTGTGTACAGGAAAATGCCGTTTATTGCAATTCACGAACTTATAAATTTAATTGATGATGTTAAATCCAGCTTAAATAAGATAAAGACGCCGATTTTAATAATGCACGGCAGGGAAGACCACACGGCTAACGTTGAAAGTGCGCAGTACATATACGACCATATCGGCAGTGAAAGCAAACAAATTATATATATAAATAATTCTGGTCATCTTCTGCCGCTTGATGAAAATCGCGACGCCGTCTTTAAATATATAACGGACTACTTAACTAATGAGGAATTGATAATTAGGAATTAGGAATTGGAGAGCGATTTTAATTCATAATTCCTAATTCAGCATTCCTAATTAATTTGAGGTGATGATATGGCAAGGCAATTAGAAAATAACGATGATTACTGTTTTGCGTGCGGCAGGAACAATCCGATTGGGCTGCACTTAGATTTTAAATTTGACGGCGATAAATACATAGCTAAAAAGACTGTACCACGCGAGTATCAAGGTTATAAAGACATAGTACACGGCGGTATAATAACGACTATGTTAGATGAAGCAATGGGCGGTTTCGTAATCGACAGATATAAGAAAACGACAGTAACCGGCAGACTGGAAGTCCGATATAAACTGCCGACACCAACTGAGCAGGAACTGACGATAACGGCGTGGCAGGAATCAAGCCGGCACAACATATACAGCATGAGATCGACAATATCAACAGCGGACGGCACAATAACTGCGGAGGCAACGGCAAAGATGGCTGTTGTTGACAAGTAATGGCGAAATCTAAACACACTAATGCTGAGGTGGTCAGCGGACGGCTGGTGGTCAATCCTCGCGGCTTTGGTTTTGTGGAGCCGGAAGTTAAACAATCAAATGAGGATACTGATATATTTATACGGGCTGAGTATATGGCAGGTGCAATGCACGGCGACAAAGTTAAAGTATTGGTAACGAAGCCTTATAATGAGCGTACTCAAGACAAGCGTGAAGGCAAAATTATCAAAATCGTTGAGCGCGTCAATAAAAGCGTGGTCGGCACTTACCGGATTGAGGATATTTACCACTTTGTTTCGGCTGATGATTTGCGTTTGCCTCAGCTTATTTTTATACAGAATTACAGGAGCTTTAAAGACCTTGAGCCTGGAATGAAAGTTGTCGTTGAGATAACGGACTACGATACGGCTTATGACACGATGACGGGTAAAATCATTGAGGTGCTTGGTCAGCGCAAGGAACCTGGTGTCGATATCCTGGCAATTTTGCGGCGATATAATGTCTATGAGGAATTTCCCAACGACGTTATGGAAGCCGCAGCAAAGATTGAAACTGAGCCGTCTGAGGTGGAGACAGCAAAACGAATTGACCGGCGTACGTTAAAAATTGTCACTATCGACGGTGCAGACGCAAAAGACCTCGACGACGGTGTTTACGCTGAACGACAGGCTGACGGCAATTATTTTTTAGGCGTCTACATTGCTGATGTAAGTCACTATGTTAAGGCAAATGACGCAATTGATATAGAAGCCTTTGAGCGCGGCACGAGCATTTATCCGGTTGACCGCGTTGTGCCTATGCTGCCGAAAGAACTTTCCAACGGCATTTGCAGTCTTAATGCGGGCTGTGACCGGCTGGCTATGGCTTGTGAGATGACTCTGGATACTGAGGGCACAATTATTAACTATAAAATATTTCCAACTGTTATACACGTCCACAAGCGTTTGACCTACACGGCGGTGAACAAGTTCTTTGATTCTGATGATGACGAGGTTAATAATTTAAGTGATATTGCGTCAATGCTGGAGACTCTTAAAATTGTTCGTGAACTGAGGAAAACTCTCCGCACACAGCGCGGCGCGATTGACTTTGACATAGCTGAGATGAAAGTTATATTGGACGATAATGGCCGCCCAACAAAAATCATCAAACGTGAGCAGAACCTTGCCGAATCGGTGATTGAAGAATGCATGCTTGCGGCAAATGAGACGGTTGCTAAACATATGTATGACTTGCATAAGCCGTCTATTTATCGTGTTCACGAACAGCCGGAAGAGGAAAAGATTGATCAATTTAATGATTTACTTGCGACATTCGGACTGCACGTGAATAAGCAGCCAAACGGTAAAGTCAAGCCTAAAGATGTGCAGAATGTGCTGAACAAAATCACGAATAAGCGCGACGAACGGATAATCAGTACCATTGCGTTGAGGACTATGCAGCAGGCATATTATTCACCTGATTGCAGCGGGCATTTTGGACTTGCAGCAAAGTTTTACACGCATTTCACTTCTCCAATCCGGCGTTATCCAGATTTAATTGTACACCGACTACTCTATGGAACTTTCGACAATAAAAATCGCCAGGATAAAACACAAGAAGCGAATATGCTGGCGTTGCTGTCCAAAATTGCTAAACAATCCTCAGCTCGTGAAAGACGTGCGGTTGACATTGAGCGTGAGACCACTGAATTAAAGGCGGTTGAGTATATGGGTCGATTTGTCGGCAAGGTCTTTGACAGTGTGATAATCAGCGTTACCAGGTTTGGTTTTTTTGTTGAGTTGGACAACGGCGTTGACGGACTCGTCCGTATTGAGAGCCTAATGGACGACTATTATATATATGTTGAGTCTGATTATTCGATAGTCGGCAGACGCACGGGCAAGACTTTTAGGATTGGCGATGAGGTCAAAGTGAGGCTCATTGAGGCTAATATACAGCTTCGTCAGTTGACCTTTTTGTTTATCAGCAGGATTGTCGAGTCTGAAAACCTTATAGTCGAATAATTTAGCACGAATAATAAAATAGACGCCAATCAAAATGAAGAGGCGTCCAAAGGTCTATTAACTTATATATTATCTATTAGTATCGAACACGCAACTGTTTCCCTATTTTATGGAGAAACAGTTTTTATATTTTTATCGTACATCTTCACCAAATTTCGACTTAATGGCGGATTTATGATTATACATTGCGACATCAGCCCTCTTAGCCACAGCAGCGAATTCCATTCCAGGTTCGTAAGTTCCTAGACCACGTGCTACGGATACTGTAAGTGTATCTCCTGCGGCCTCGAAAGTTTCTTCTGCAATTTTTTCGTCAAACAGTTGGAGCAGTTCTTTTCGATTTTCATAGTCTTGCCGTTCCAATATCGCCGCAAATTCATCGCCGCCGATACGGTATACTGGGCTGTGGTCAAAGACCTTGCAAATAACTTTGGAGGCGTGGCGGAGAAGTTCATTGCCAGCTTCATGGCCGTATTGATCGTTAGCTTTCTTTAAGAAATTTACATCGAATATGATTACACCATACGTAAGGTCAGAAGTAAATTTACTTTGTGCATCGAGTTCTGTGCCCTTACTTATGTAAGCCGCCGCATTCCGAAGACCTGTCAGTTTGTCGCGATAGACGTAGACTTCCAGCCGTGCTGCCATTTCGCGAATACTTCGGACTAAAAGACCAAGTTCGTTACCGGACTCATAGGAGATTCTCACATTGAGGTCACCGGAAGCTATGCGTTTTGCTGCTTCCGTCATACCTGCTAATGGACGTATGGCTTTAGAGGCAAGAGCAATACTTCCCAGCGAAATCAACATTGCCACAATGAGGATTGCCGCGACCAGATGCATCAAAATTCGATTGCGCGTATCGTGTACTTTACTCAAAGGCGTTGCTATTCCCAACCACATTCCGTTTGCCAAATAAATTTCCATTTCTTGAAACTCTGGATTTGGCTGGAATACAGAACCTTGAAAACGATCTTTGTGGTAGAGTACTATATTATTACGGTTCATTATGTAGACATAACCATAATCATATATAGACATACGCCGCAGCTCCTGGATTATGAAATTAAAATCAATCTCTATGCCAATGACGCCGATAAACTTCTCTTCAATGAAGAGCGGTGCCACATAAGAAATAACATAGGAGTTTGTTGTCGGATCAATATAAGGCTCAATCCAAGTTGCGCATCTACTCCTAAGTGGAATATAGTACCAACCGACGTGTTGCTTATCGTCGGGCGAATAAAGCGCAAGATCGGTAACTTCTCTTTCTACAAATTGGGAAAGTGCACCTTCCCAGCGTACATCTTCGCGTGCCATGAAAAAGCCGCTCTTCGTTCCGCCCAATTCTGGTGCCAAGTGCAAATAGTAAGTAATGGCACCGTCCGTTCCTCTTGCAATATCGTCGAAGCGTTTCTCCATATTGGAGAGGTATTCCTTACGATAGGCGGCATCGTCTCTCAATCGATCATAGCTTTCAACGGTATTAATCGCTTGGCGTTCCATTCCATTTACCGCCTGCCTCACACAAAAGAAGGTACGATCCAGCCGCTCTCGGCAAATAACGCTCATTGCGTGGAGCGAATCATCAACGTGTGATTTAACGAGATGACTCATCGCTACGGAACTTCCCCAACCCAGCACTGCTGCAGACAGAAAAACCGTCATTGCAACCAAGAATACGATTTCCAACATAATAGACCGACGATAACGTAATAATAGATAAAGCATCAATACAAGATACACATCTATCATAGTCAGACACTCTAAGATGAAATTTAGCCACGTCTCAATGTAATCCATTCCATAAATTTGGTAAATATCCAAATAAGCGATTACCGCTGGAAATATCAAATAACATTTCAATGAGGCAATCAGTGCCTTGTGTTCATCGTTTGTGAGTTGGGCCTCTTGTGCAGTAATTGTTTCGTTAGTGTTTCTAACCGTATGATAAAAAGCATAGCCTTTACTGACTAGGAAGAAAAACCAAACGAGGTCGAAGAATATCGCCACGAAAAAATCATTTGTGAAGCAGGTAAATATATATATTGGAATAGTCGCTTTTTTGCCAAAACCAAACAAGCCAGTAACCGTTTCCAGTTCCGCCGCAGAAGCTGTCAAGGCTCGAAATACTGAAGTCACAGCAAAAGTAACACACAGAATTATAAGAAAT
>JAFUTM010000318.1 GCA_017484235.1 Selenomonadaceae bacterium | reverse complement strand
TTATCACCCCTTATCTAATTCGTAATTCGCAATGCGTAATTCATAATTGAATCAATTCGTAATTTCTAATTCAACATTCCTCATTCGTCATTCCTAATTAGTAAGAATGGGAATAAAAATATTAATAGTGGTGCCTTTGCCGAGTTCACTTTCGAGTTCAATCTTCATATCGTGCTGTTCAGCAATCCAGTTCGCAATGGACAAACCAAGCCCAGTGCCGCTTATTTCGCGCTTGGTATGCGAAGAATTTACACGATAGAAGCGCTCAAAAACTTTTTGCTGATTTTCCGGTGCAATGCCAATACCAGTATCAATAACACTGAGTTTAATATAATCCTTACTCTTAACCGAGCTAACCGTAACCGTACCGCCCTTCGGAGTATACTTAATGGCATTGTCCAAAAAAATTCTCAGCATCTGCCTAACAGTAATCTTATCAGCAAAAATCATCGCCTTGTCATTTTTAATGAGCTTAACCTCGTGAGTGTGAGTGACAATCTTCATCTTGTGAAACACATCTTCAACAATCTCAGATAAATCCAGCGGCTCCATATTCAGCGGCTGACGATTCTGGTCAGAACGCGCAAGAAAGAGGAGCTGTTCTATCAGCTGTTGCATATTCTCGGATTCAGAGTTAATGGCCTCAATACTTTCTTTTAAAATTTCAGGATCACTTGCTCCCCAACGCGCCAGCAAATCAGCATAACCACGTATAACGGTTGCCGGCGTTCGAAGCTCGTGCGAAGCATCAGAGACAAAACGCTGCTGCTGAGTAATTCCAACTTGCAAACGGTCAAGCATATTATTAAAAGTATTAGCGAAATCCGTCAGCTCATCTTGCACAGGTGCAACCGGTATCCTGGTATTCATATTCTCTATTGCAATATTCTGAGCTGTCTTAGTCATCGTGCTGAGTGGATTTAAAATCTTTCGACTGACGAGGTATCCGGTTCCAATCGCCAAAATTAAACCGATAATATCCATCACCAGCAGAGTATTGTTTAATCGCCCGAATAAATCTTTTTCAGTAGTTATCGTCCTGAAAAAATACAATGTAACCGTTTCATCGTCGTGAGTAAAATTCATTTGCGACCTGTAAACTATAGACCTGCTAAATTCTGCAACGTCCATATCATCATTCGTCCAAGTTGGCGGACTTTTCAATTTATGTTCGTTAAAACGTTCAATCGAAGGGAATCGCGGATTGGTATCAATAAAAACTTCGCCTCTACTGTCCACCACTCTCAATATAACGCCAGGCACCAGCGGATCGCGTATAGATTCCACACCTAAATTGGCATTTCGTTCCATTTCCATAAGCAGTTTATTAGTATTCTCCATACTGAATAACAATGCGTGTTCCGCCTGTTGATAAAGTGCATAGTTAAATCCATACCAGGCGATAAAATTAGTAAAAACGAGCAGCGCAATAAAAACCACTGCAAAAGTTAAAGTTATTTTTGTTGAGATACGTGAATAATGCAATTTTTCAAAAAATTTTTCCAGCAGATTCATTTCATTCTCCTGACTAATTCCAAATGGTACAAAAACTTACCTACGGCCACCACCGTTTGAAAATTTTTATATTTTGTTATTATCCACACGGTAAATATAATAACACATATTTTCATTATTTAACACAAACATTTGAAAATTTTTTTATATGTATTTCAAACTAAATTCTTTAAATAATTGAATTTGAATAATATAATACTTGCAATTTTTGTTAAATAGTGTATCATTTGACTTATTGAAGTAATTGGAAAGAAGATGGATAATGGACAATAAGCAACTGGCTAAATTAATATTTGAAACCGTTGGGCAGTCACAAAACATAACAAGCGCAACAAATTGTATGACTCGATTGAGGCTTCATCTCGTCAATAAAGATGCGGCAATGATTGAGCGATTGAAAAGAATTGACGGCGTGCTCGGCATAAACGACACAGAAGGCGAACTTCAAATAATTCTAGGTCCAGGCAAGGCGACAAATGTAACAAATGAGCTTCAGCAAATTCTCAGTCGTTCATCGTCTAAGCCGCAGATTGGCGACGGCAAGGCACTCCACGAAGAAATACGCGCCAAAAATGCAACGCCCGCGAAATTATTTCTCAAAAAAATTGCCAGCATATTTATGCCGCTGATACCAGGCTTTATTGCCTGCGGACTCATCACGGGCTGCGTAGGTTTGTCGTTAAAAATGTATCCGGCAATTGCAGATTATCCGGTAATTAAATTATTATCAGTGGCGGGTAATACCGTCTTTTGGGGAATGAATCTTTTTGTTGGATTTAACGCAGCTAAAGTATTCGGCGGCACTCCAATTTTAGGCGGCATACTGGCAGCGTTAATCAGTCACCCAGAGCTGGCGAATATAACTCTGAGCGAGTCCGCGCTTGTGCCAGGACGCGGCGGTGTTATATCCGTAATCTTAGTCGCAGCACTCGGCGCGTGGATTGAAAAACGACTGCACAAAGTTATACCGGAGATGTTCGACTTATTCTTAACGCCGTTGGTGACGTTTTTAATTTCAGGTGCCGCAGCAATTTTTATTTTACAACCAGTGGGCGGCTTCATCTCTGAGACGATAGGAAACTTGGCAACAAATGCAATTCAATCAGGTGGCGCGGCAGTTGGCTTGATACTGGCAGGATTCTGGCTGCCGCTGGTGATGTTTGGAGTTCACCAGGCTATGACGCCTATTCACGTCGATTTAATTGCTCAGTACGGCGTGACTATTCTGCTGCCGATATTGGCAATGGCCGGTGCTGGACAGGTCGGCGCATCAATCGCGGTTTACTTCAAAACCAAAAATCAATTTTTAAAGAAAACGATCGCTTCTGCTCTGCCGGTCGGAATAATGGGCGTTGGCGAACCGCTGATTTACGGCGTGACGTTTCCTCTCGGCAAGCCGTTTATCGCCGCGTGCATAGGCGGTGCGGCCGGCGGTGCGGTTGAGGCAAGCTTTATGGTCGGCGCCGCAACTTTAGGTATTTCTGGACTGCCTCTTGCCGCTGCAACTAATAACATTCCGGTTTATTTTATTGGTCTGGTTACCGCATATGTTGTCGGATTCATAGCGACTTGGATTATCGGCTTCGACGACCCAGAAAACAATGACTAATGAGGAATGAATAATTAGGAATGATGAATTATGAATTAGGAATTGTATTAATTACGAATTGGATTAATCGCCGAACAGGACGTGAGGCGTTCCCGAACGCGGCGAGCGTGATGCGAGCGCCTTCCCGAGCGCTACTGAGCTGGATGCGAAGTTAGCGAGGCGGTTCTTTGCTTCTTTCTTCCAAAAGAAAGAAGGCTCAAATATTAAAAATGTAATATAAAAAACATAAACACAAAGAACACAACCAAATGATAATAATATAAAAGTTTTTGTTGCATTTTTTTTTCAGAAACGTTAAACTATAACTAATTAGGAATTACGAATTGTGGATTGTTTTTATTCCTCATTCCACATTCCTTATTCATAATTGACAAATAGGAGTGAGTTGATGCAGCTACTCTACGATATTGCAGCAATAATAGTTGTTATACTTATAATACCTATGTTTGCGATACGTTCTATACGAGAACGCGGCTTCACGGAACGAATCAAGCAAAGTTTAGGCATATTCCCAGAACACGCACTGGACAAAGTTGCCAAAAAGAATTGCATATGGGTACACGCCGCCTCAGTTGGCGAAATCGTCGCGACCAGTCCGCTTATCAAGGAATTTCGGCAGGAATTTCCGAAGTCGCCCATTTTAGTCTCGGTGGTGACAACTTCCGGTTATGAAATGGCGAATCGTATTATTAAAGATGCGGACAGTATAATTTACTTTCCACTAGACCTGCCGTTTGTTGCAAGCCACGTACTCAGACGAATTCATCCGCGCGTATTCTTAAACGTTGAAACGGAGCTGTGGCCAAACTTTTTAAGCGCGGCACGAAAACTGCGTGTGCCAGTTATGATGGTCAACGGACGAATTTCTGAGAAAAGCGTAAAGCGTTATAAGTATCTTTATTCGATATTGACAAATATGATTCAGACGGTCAAGCTGTTTGCAATGCAGTCTTCGATTGACGCAGATTACATTAAGCAGCTTGGTGCGCCTGTTGAGCTGGTCACAATCACCGGTAACACAAAATTTGACCAGACTTACACTGACGTTACGCCGGAAGAACGCGAAAATATTTTAAAGGATATGGGCTTAACTAACGCTGACGGCATTCTGCTCGCTGGCAGTACTCATCGTAGTGAGGAAACTTACGTTATCAATGCTTTTAAAAAGATTCGTGAGCATCACCCACGTGCAAGGCTGGTCATTGCACCTCGTGAACTTTTGAGAACTGTGGAAGTTGTACACATCTGTAAAAAGGCCGGCTTCACAGTGGCAACGCGAACGGAACTTCAGAAACGTCCGCCAGCTGATGAAGATATAATTATTCTTGATACAATCGGCGAACTCGGCAAAGTGTACAGCATCGGAGACGTAATCTACGTTGGCGGTTCACTGGTTACTCACGGTGGACACAATATTTTAGAGCCGGCCGCACACGGAAAGGCGATTATTGTCGGACATCATATGGAAAATTTTAAAGACACGCACGCACTATTTAAAAATCGCAATGCTTGTATTACCGTCGATAGCCCGAAAGAACTGGTTGACGAAGCACTAAAGTTGTTTGACGACCCTGAGCATCGCCGTAAATTGGAGATTGAAACTCTTGCAATTGTCAGAGAGAATCGCGGCGCCTCTCGTAAATCCGCCGTTCTTCTTCGCAATATGCTGACGGAATTTGAAGACAAGGAAAATGCCAAGCACGTTCGCACAACTGAAAAAGTTGAAAATTTGCAGACATATTTTATACATATGGTCAATAATAAAGACGTTCACGGTTTCTCAATGCATATTATTGTGGCGATTCTTTATTGTTTCTCACTCGTTTATGAGCAGCTTGTCAATATTAAATTGCTCGGCTATAAGATTGGTCTTTCGAGTCGTCAGAAG
Organism: Selenomonadaceae bacterium; assembly: GCA_017484235.1. GTDB lineage: Bacteria > Bacillota > Negativicutes > Selenomonadales > Selenomonadaceae > Quinella. The sequence goes on along the minus strand of JAFUTM010000318.1, from coordinate 4,589 downwards.
TTAAACTGCTACGTGATAAGTTTGGGCAATATAACTGTCGGCGGCACAGGCAAGACACCGACTGCTCAGAAACTTGCCCGCGATATAAGAGATATGGGTTACCGCGTTGTCATTTTAAATCGCGGCTACAGAGCGAAGTGGCACGGTGAAGTCGGCATTGTTTCCGACGGTCAACATCTGCATATGGACGCCGCTGAGGCTGGTGATGAGGCCTATATGCTCGCTAAACATTTGCCAAATGTGCCGGTATTAATTGGTGCGCAGCGTGCACTAACAGGTCAATATGCGATTGAACATTTCGGCGCGGAAGTTGCAATTCTTGACGACGGCTATCAACATTGGCAGCTCGTTCGCGATATGGACATACTTTTGGTTGATGCGGTCAATGTCTTTGGTAATGGTCATCTTCTGCCGCGTGGCACATTGCGTGAGTCAATGTCACATATCAGCCGCGCTGACGTGTGCTTAATGACAAAAGTGGACCAAGCGGCCGAAGGTTCCTGCGAGTATATCCGTGAAACTGTACATAAATACAATGATAAAGCACAGATTGTTGAAAGTATACACCAGCCGCGCTGCTTCATTCCACTTGCCGACTGGTATGTTGACCTTGCTGGACCTGGCGTCAATGTAAACAATATTAAAGATAAACGAGTTATGGCAGTCTCGGCTATTGGTAATCCGGCTTCCTTTGAACGTACACTTAAAGATTTAGGTGCCATTATAATTGAAAGTCTGCGCTACCCAGATCATCACGAATATACAATGGCTGAGATGCAGGACGTATTGCAGCAGGCGGACGCTCAAGGTGCAGAATCTATTGTTATCACCGAAAAAGATGCGGTTAAAATTCCACTTGAAGTTGCCAGAGAAAACTGGAGTATACCAATTTACGTAATCTGCGTCGAAGTCAAATTTAAGAGTGGCGCCTCAGAATTTCAGGCAGAACTCAAACGTCGACTGGAAGAAAAACTAGGCAAACCAAAACGACAGGAGTAATTTTAAATGAAAAAGTTTTTATTTCTAACTTTAACATTAATAACATCAGTTGCTTTTACACTATCTTTAATTGTTAATAAAACAAAAGCTTACAATGATGTTGTAGATACATACTTTGTCGTAAACTGTAGAAAATCTATAACTTTAAGAAGTGAACCTTCTGTATATGCTCCAGAGATAACTCAAATTCCTCTTGGACAAGCTGTCGGATTTATAGGAAATGCTGGCAACGGATTCTATAAAATTAATTATGATGGTCTTGTTGGATATGCTCTTGCACAATATCTCTCACCTAATAGAGGAGAGCGATACTCAGCTCGAATGGCAAGAGTTGTGAATTGTGATAATTGGATTTCGCTCAGAGAATATCCGGATACATATTCCGTTGCACTGGCTCGTATTCCAAGAGGTGCTTACGTTACTTATCTTGGCAAAGCTGGCAATGGATTCTACCATATTGAATACAGAGGTATATCCGGCTACGCACTTCAAGTGTATTTGGAGTTGCAATAATTATTTTAGACATATAAAAATAGTTAATTGCCAGCGACTATCTGATAACTAACGTTGAGTCAAATATATTAAATGTTAGATGAAAAAATTTGCAATGTATGTTGGAGTTGAAAATAATTGGACGATGAAATTCGTTGGAAAGTTACCGATCCTCTCGGTAATGAGATTGTTCTGTATGAGAAAAATTTTGCTGATCACATTAAAGGAGATCATTCATCAAAAGATGCTGAAGCACGAGCCTCAATTGAAGAACAAGCAAAATTTTCAATTCAATCGCCAAGATTCATAATAAAAAATGCCATTAAAGGTCGCAGGAAATATCTGGATTTAGTCGATGTTCCACAAGATTCAATAAAAAAATACAGAACTTTGACAATTGTTGTTGATTTTAATGTAAGACCTTGTGAAGTAATAACGTGGTTTGCAAGAAGAAGTATGAATTTTGAAGGTACAGATGAGGAGTTGATTTACGATGTCAGAATTCAGAATCATGAGAGAAGACCTCTTTAAATATAACGAGCACTACGATATTATGCACGTATTCCTCGACAACTATAGTGACAGTGAATTTTATTATGCTGACGAGGAACGCAAAGACATCAATGTTTTGAGAAGTGAGGACACAGACGAAATTGCAGGTTTTCTCATTATGGAATATTCAAAGCATATCGAAGAGCTTAAAAAATATTATTCACAATACTTTGCTAAAGTTCCTGACGTGAAAGAATGGAAGGTGAAAGAAAATGAAAACGATATGCGTTATACCAGCGAGATACTCCTCAACGAGACTGCCGGGTAAACCATTAAAACTGATAGCCGGCGTACCGATGATATGCCGCGTGTATGACCGTGCCTCACAGGCACAATTAATTGATAAAGCGATTGTTGCAACTGACGACGAAAGAATTTATAATGCAGTCAAAGAGCACGGCGGCGAGGCAATGATGACACGTGCTGACCACCCAACCGGTACTGACCGTCTTGCTGAAGTTGCTAATAACTTTGAGGACGTAGATTTAATCGTCAACGTGCAGGGCGACGAGCCACTGATTGAGCCTTCATTAATTGACAATCTGATTAATTTATTTATCGAAGACTCAAACTCCGAATCGAATAACAATTCCTCATTCATAATTCCTAATTCATCATTACTTCAGATGGCGACGGTTGCAACCGAACTCAAAGATGAGGAAGAAATTAAAAATCCTAATAACGTCAAAGTCATAACGGATTTAAATAATTATGCTATGTACTTTTCGCGTTCGCAAATTCCATATCCGCGCAACGCAGGCAAATCGAACACGTATAAGCACATTGGTATTTATGCTTACCGCCGTGATTTTTTACTTAAATATGCGAAGATGACACCGACGCCGCTTGAGCAGACTGAATCGCTTGAGCAGCTCCGTGCATTGGAGAACGGCTATAAAATAAAAGTCCTTCATAGCGACAACCAGTTTATCGGCGTTGATACAGAAGAAGATTTACAACTCGTCAATGATATTTATGAAAAGATGTTATCAAAATAAATCCATTATCAAAATCGCTGAGATGTTATAATTTTACGTTGTCAATTGAGAATTATAATGTTATAATCAAGTTTAAGTTTACCTAATACATTATTTAAGCCGGAGAAAAATATGCAAAGTTTTATTGAACTCGGGAAAAAGATTTATAATTTAGATAATATGCGTGAGGCGCACAGATTTGCAGTCTTCATTGCGCGGTGTTGTTTTAATTCTCAAAAGATGAATCGTATAATTAAATTCTTTAACAGCAACGATATTCTCAAAAAAATATCTGAAACATTTCCTTATTTTTATGAGCAGCCGACTCGAGCTTTTTTTTATCATAAATCCACTTTTGATGAGCGTATCCATTTGATAGAAGAGCATATGACTTATTTGCAGTCTGTATGGAAGCCGGAATGTATATTGGACCTTTATAACGATAAGTCTTTAAAATTGTGGCAAATGGAATTAGATGATGAATTAAAATCAATGGAATTGGTGCTTAGAATGGAACCTGGACAACGCAAAGAAGGACTCGCTGCATTAATGCTTCTGCTTCCTGACGGCGAGCCGATTTATCAGATAATATTTTGGATTGCCAAAAATAAAACCGATGACTGGTCAATGTTTATAGGCGCAATGCAAGGGCCAAATATGGACGACGCTAAAGATTTTGTCAAAAGAATTACCAAAATATGTCACGCATACCGAACTAAAAATTTGATTCTATATGCAGCTCAGTCAGTTGCCAGATCTCTTAATTTAAAAAATATTTATGCCGTCACAAACGAAGGTTATTATGCAAATAATCATGTTAGAAGTGACCGCAAGTTAAAGACCTCATTCAGTGATTTTTGGATGGAGGCCGGCGGTAGTCATACGGACGATGCACGATTTGATACATTACCACTGACTGAGGCACGGAAATCAATTGAAGAAGTGCCGACACGTAAACGCGCCGTATATCGTCGTCGATTTGCAATGCTTGATGAGCTTGATGAATCCGTTGAACTTGCCGTGACAAATTGTAAACTATAATATATGTATATCAATTGGAGATGGTAAATAAAAATGAAATATATAAGCACTCGAAGCAACAAGAAGGACTTAAATCCAATAAATTCAGCAGAAGCTATTTTACAAGGTATGGCCGCTGACGGTGGTTTATTTGTGCCGGAATTTATTCCACGTATTAAGATGAATGAAATTAAAGCTCTTGTCGAGAAGAGATACGAGTCGCGGGCAGTTGATATACTTAGCAAATTTTTAACTGATTACACTGCAGATGAACTCAATGAATGTGCCGAGCTTGCGTATAATTGGTTTGATGTACAGGGTCGCGCACCTATTGCTGTGTTTAGTGATAATCCAAACAATGATTCTAAGAAGACTGATAATAAAAATAAAAAGAGCCATACAACGGCTGTACTTGAACTTTGGCACGGCCCAACAAGTGCGTTTAAAGATATGGCACTGCAAATGCTTCCTCAGTTGATGAGGATTGCCCTCAAGAAAACTGGCGAGACGAAGCAAATTTTAATTTTAGTTGCAACGAGCGGTGACACT
>JAFUTM010000317.1 GCA_017484235.1 Selenomonadaceae bacterium | reverse complement strand
TTAAAGGCTACTATGAACGTGAGCTGGAACAGTTTAGACAATTGATGAGGCAATCGTTAAAAAATTCTGGTCTTGCGTTAAAAAATTCTGGTCTTGCATTGGAAGAACGATACGAAACGTTTTCGGCACATATAACTATTGCCAGGATACCAGTCAAGCTGAGTAATCCAATCAAATTTGTTGACTATATATCATCAAACGAGAAGTTATTTGGCATAAACAACGTTACAAATTTTGAACTGGTCTTTCACAATTGGTACGATTCTAAAAAGATTATTTGTTATTGATAACTTGCGCTGTCAAAAATATTACTAATTCAGACTCAGATTTACTTTTGTGGCGATTTCTAAACAGCGCCCCTAAAATTGGCAGGTCGCCTAAAAATGGTATTTTACTGATACTGTTTTCTTCTTCTTTACCGATTAAGCCGCCTATTACCATTGGTTCACCGTCTTGAAGCGTGACTGTGGTGGTAGCGGCTCTTTTATTGAAACTGTAGGCACCCATTGCAGCGACATATTGCGGCGTACTGACTTCAATATTTACAATCACGCGTATGCTGCCGTCTTCATTAATAGTAGGCGTGCAGCGGAGGATAATGCCGGCGTCTCTGTATGTGAAAGAAGTAGTTGTTGTTGAATTGGTTGTCGACTGAGTTGGAATCGGAACTTCGCCGCCAACGTTTATGATTGCCTCGCGACCTTGAATCGTGGTGATATTCGGTCTGGATAAAATTTTGGCTTTACCATTCGTTATCATCGCATTAATTTTTGCGCCGTAGTACATTTCATATCTGAGCCCTTCAGGATTGCGCCCAAATTGAATTACACCATATCCGCTATTGCCGTGATTGCGCTTGTAATACCCTTCCGTAACGGTACTGACATTATTGCTTGATGTAGATGTAGTTGGATTATAATCAGGATACTGCGGCACGGTTGACCACGACCACTCAACGCCTAAATCTTTAGCGGCAGATTTATTGATTGCTAAAACTTTTGCCTCAATCATAACCTGTTTAAGCGGCACGTCAAGAATCTGCAGCATTTTGCAAGCTCGTTCATATTCCGCAGCTGTGCCATACATAATGATAACGTTGCTGTCTTTATTTATCATTACACGTTTATTATTTGGATCGCGTTCCATATAATCGAACATTTTGGAAATGGCTTCAAATATTTTTATTGTCGTGCTCGCATCTGTAGAATTGGCGGTTGCTCTCAGAGTCTGTGAAATCTCAGCGTTACCTTTAATATCTTCTATTCTGGAATCAAGTGAAACAACAACCGCCTTCCTCAGTTCTTCAATGTCGCCATATTTTACGGGCAAAATATAAGAATTCATCAATACAGCGTTATCTAAATTAGCAGTTAAAATAAAAATACCGTGTTCTTCAGTTAATCTCAGATTTTTGGTTTTAGCAATAATATTGAGTGCGTCGGCCGGCTCAACGTTTTCAAGTGAGATAGTGATTGTGCCCTTGACAGAATCATCAATTGAAACACTGAGGCCGCCTATATTTGCAATCATCATTATTGTGTCGTGCAAGTCCAGTTCTTTTGCATTAATCGTCACAGGCGCAGCACTGACCGAGATTGTATTGCAAAACAACACGCACATTATAATTAAAATTCGTTTTAACATAAGAGTTTTAGACTTCATTATTGTTCAGTAAAAAAATCATTGTCGACTCGCTTAATTTTATAAATCTTCTGGGTAGAAACGCCAACATCAAATTCAATCATCAATTTCGTCAGCTTTTTACCGTCGACAAGAATTATATGTTGAGCATCGGCATAATTTTTAGCTTCTTTTGAAAATTTAGCTGTCGTGATGTAGAGACCTTTTTCAATCTTAGGCGGTCCGGCAAGTGCGCCCATAAATTTTTGGATTTCTGGACGCGAAATTATAGTATCAGGTGTCCAGCGTTTAGCTTGAATATAAATCAAATTAAATCCGAGCTTATCCTCATAGATTACACCGTCAATGCCGCCGTCACCACTGGACTTGGTTACAAAACCAGCACCTTCGTAACCGCCGTAGCCCATTGCTTCCATTAGTTTAACAACCAGCCTTTCAAAAAATTCGGGCGACATATTTAATACCGCTGTCAGAAGTTCATCAGATAATTCAGCGGTTATTTCTTGATAGCTGCGATCAAATAATTCTTGGGGCGTTTCATTGTTAATAATTGATTCATTAGAAATGCCGGCCTCTTTGTCTCCATATTTGAATTTAGCAAAATAAGGAAATCGTTCACTTAAAAGTTTATCGGTAATTATGACATTTTCTGATAAAAGTTGTCTTCCACATTCCGTAATCTGAAGATGAGCACGTTTTGGACTATCAATAAGGCCCGCTTTCTTCAAATATGTACAAGACCAGCTAGCACGATTAATCCATCTGAGTTCTTATTTAGGAACAGACATTTTTTAACCTCAAGGATACATTGGAATTACATCAAGAGCGGTGTTTTCCTCAAAACCAGCAGCGATATTGAGATTTTGTACGGCTTGACCGGCCGCGCCTTTTACTAAGTTATCAATCGCAGATAATACGATTACGCGATTAGTCCTTTCGTCAATGTGCCAGGCGATATCACAGAAGTTAGAACCGCGCACATATTTAGTCTCAGGATAAGCATCGCGGCCAAGCAGTCTAATAAAATGTTCATTGCCATACATCTTTTGAAATGCAGGTTCGATCATTTCCGCTGAAGCGTCAGACTTTAAAGAAGCATAACAAGTGGCAAGTATACCGCGTGACATAGGTACAAGGTGCGGCGTGAAATTAATCACCGTTTCAGTGCCGCTTAAATCTTCGATTGCCTGTTCAATTTCCGGTGTGTGGCGATGATGTGCAACATTGTAAGCTTTAAAATTGTCGTAGAGTTCTGGAAAGTGGTTGCCCAATTTAGGTGAGCGGCCAGCACCGGACACACCGGACGCCGCGTCAACAATTATTGTATTTACATCAATTAAATGATGCTTGGCCAGCGGTGCCAGTGCCAAAATTGATGCCGTTGTAAAGCAGCCGGCGTTGCCGATAATCTTTGCATTGCGTATGTCATCACGATAAATTTCAGCAAG
>JAFUTM010000316.1 GCA_017484235.1 Selenomonadaceae bacterium | reverse complement strand
GCAATAGTTATAAACAAATTATCCTATGAAATTTTAAAGGAATATCAGTTTTTGTGTAGAAAATGAAAAATATATAAATCACATAGTAGGAGCGGGAGAAGGTGGAAATAAATATAGCACGAGATGGCATAAGAAATACTGACGAAGTAATAGCATTGATTTATTTTGGGAGATATGAAGTGCAGACTTGGGCTGAATTGTATTATGCTGCAGTAAAAACACTTTATATTGAATATCCTGAGGTGATAAATTCACTCGTAAGTAAAGATCCAAACCGCGCATTGTATCTTAGAACAACAACTATTGATATGAAGCAGCCTGTTAGAATCAGTACAATCCTATATCTTGATGTAAGTAGAACACCTGAACAAATAGTCAAAGCGTTGAGAGAGATTTTTAGGAATGCCGGAGTAGTAAATATAAATATGAGCATAGAGATTAGACGCACCAATAATGCACCTACAGTTATTACTAAAGTGGAACCTAATGAAATAATTCCACAAGTCCCGTCAGTTGCTACTTCCTCATCATTTTCGTCAATTCCTATCCCTAAAACAACAGCACAATATAATTTTTCAAAACCAACGCCTACGCTTGAAGTGCCTTCATTTATGCAGACAGCTTCAGATTCCATACGCAAATTGAGCGAGAAAGAACGTTATATTGAGCAGATGAAATATTTGGCCAGTCGCTATCCCGAACTGCTTAAAAGAGAGGCAGGCAAATTTCTAAATAATAGGCGAGTGACATTAGCAGAAACCGGTTATCGATATTTTATAGAAGAAGTTGAAATTGGTGCAGGACTAAGTATAGAAGTTAATTTCACCGACGAGTCATTAAGAGAAAACGCTGATCATTATTTAAAAATCGCGAGGGATAGCAAAGTTAATCTATAAATAACAGCCTGTGAAAAAACTGATCCCATAATAAAATCAGATAATACAATCGCCCCACACAAAAAAAATTAAAATTTTTTCAAAAAAGGTATTGACAAAGAGAATATAGTGTGTTATCCTATGTAAGCTGATTCGTTCGGCGGTGCCACGAAACTTCACTGCAGAACACAAATACAAAGGTTGTCTACTTTTCTTACATAACCTAGAGTACAAAATTCAAATGGAAAAATCAGCGGTACCTTGAAAAGTGAACATTGTAATGCCAGATGTGCGGACCAATTTTGGGCTCGAAAGAGTTTAGGATAGGTCAAAACAAACCGACTGGAAATCAAAAGGGTCACACCATTTTGATAGAAGGTCACAATTCGATTAAAGAGTCAAATCAAATTTTCAACGGAGAGTTTGATCCTGGCTCAGGACGAACGCTGGCGGCGTGCTTAACACATGCACGTCGAACGGACGACAAGGGGCTTGCTCCTTGAAGTTAGTGGCGAACGGGTAAGTAAAACGCAGATAACCAACCCTTTGGATAGGGACAACAAGTCGAAAGATTTGCTAATACCTAGTGGAGTGTGGCTCTCGCATGGGGGACATATAAAAGGCAACCTCTTAATAATGTTGTCGCCAGAGGCTGGGTCTGCGGCCGATTAGGTAGTTGGCGGTATAAG
>JAFUTM010000315.1 GCA_017484235.1 Selenomonadaceae bacterium | reverse complement strand
GGCAGTAAGGGCAATTCGATACAAGGCATCAGCGGAAACAATACATTAATCGGCGGTGCAGGTGAAGATATACTCAACGGCGGAACCGGCAATAACGTGTACACGGGCGGAGCCGGTAAAGATACGCTTATATACAGCGGCGGTAATGATACAATCACGGATTATGCAGCAGGTCAAGATGTTATCTCGCTTGCAAACGGAATGAGTGTAAGTGATTTTGAATACGTTAATAATAATAAAAATCTTGTGTTGAAGATAAGCAACGGCACGAGCATAGTTGGAAGTGTGACAGTAAATAATGGAGTCAACAAGAAGATTGCAATTGGCTCCGACTTGGAGAGTGCGGATATCTCAGTATATGGTCTTAAGACACTGACGGCAACGGCTGGCAAAGATGATGACTTCGTGACGGTGGACGCAACAACGGTGGCGAATAAGCAGGTTACAACGATAAATGCCTCTGGTCTTAAGGCTACGGTTGGTGCATCACTGTTTGCGAACAACAATGCCACAACAATTAATGGCGGTGCGGGCGTTGATAACATCACAGGTGGCGCAGGTAATGACCTTATTAAGGGTAACGCTGGCGATGATGAGATTGACGGCGGCACTGGAAATAATACGATTTATGGTGGCAAAGGCAATGACTATCTGGTTGGCAGTGCTGGTCGCGACAATACGTCGAATGTTTTCAGCTATGCGAATGGAGACGGTAAAGATGTTATAACGAAATATGGAGCTAGCGATAAGATCACAGTGACCGGCGGCGCAGTGATAGGCGTTAATTTGTCAAGTGATGAAAAAGATGTAATCTTCAATATAGCGGCAAATGCAAAGGCGACGGCGGCAACTGGCACAATCACGGTTAAAGATGCTGGCACGACGGCTATAAGTGTAAATGGCAAGACGTACAAGATTGGCGAAGGCGACCTTGCACCTGCTGCGAGTAGTGAGAGGGCGGCTGGTTTCGTTGAAGAAATTGATGACGAACTTTTGAACAGCACGAACTTCATCACTGGCGCAGACAATAGTCTTGATTCGATAATGAATGTTGGAATAAGTAATGCCGTCAGCACCGATGAGCTGTACAGCACGACTAACGACGTTACTAATATCAGTAAAGTTACCGCGTCCGTTTACAACAAAAAATCCAATAATCAATAATACTATTAATGGATTAATTAATAACCAAAGTTAATGACACTAATTAAATAAAAAAAAGTCTGCCTTAACCGGCAGATTTTTTATTGACAAAAAGTCATAACCTAAAATTCCAGCGTTTCACCGTCAGCAGGCATAAAGTAGTTGTTGAGGCCACGACGAGCCATCAAGCCGCGCATTTCACGTCTAGTAATAGAAGCGTGAGCAACATTGTCCATATGAGATAATACGAGTCTAGAATTAGGCATCATTTGAGCAACACCTTCTACATCTTCGTCGTTCATTATCAGTCGTCCGTATCCAACTAATTCGGCTGCGCAAGTGTTCATAATTATGACATCTGGCTTAAACTTTTGAAGCGTCTGCTTTACACCTTCAAAGTAAACAGTATCGCCTGCAAGGTACAAGGTCGGTTCACCGTCAGATTGGAAAATAACTCCGCACGCATTGCCGCACGGTTTAACGGTTCCGTGAAGTGCTGGCGTTTTTGTGAGTTTTAATTTACCAAGCTGTATTGAATCTTCAGTCAAAACACGTACATCATTAAAACCAGATTTTTTAATAACAGCAGCATCAGTTTCGTCCTGCGAGAATATTGGCACATCTTTATTGAGCTGCGCACCAACAGTGCCGTTACTCACATCAATATCAATGTGGTCAGGGTGAATGTGAGTAATGAGGTAATAGTTTACACCCTCAAGAATAGAATTAACCGATTCGGGCAGTGAACAGATTGGCATTTTGATTTGTTCCTTAACTGGATCCGGCACGCTAAACGGCTTGCCAGGAATTTCCACAAAACTGCCCATAGCCCAGCGGTCAATCAGCCACGGATCAACTAAAAATATTTTGTCGGCATAATTAATTTTAATAGTCGCGTTACGTATCTGTTTAATTTTCAAACGAATCACTCCTAAAATTTTCTCAACAAAACATTTCGACAAATAAAAATAATTACCTGCCATAAAAAAGTTGCAATTATATTTTTCAAATGATAAAATAACCGTGAACTGATTGAGCGGATAAATATACTATTAATAAATCGGAAACGCTGATAAAATTGTGAGTACTTTGTATTTATTTCATTGTTTGCGCAGGACACCCGCGACTTTAGTCGTGGGAGGAATGCGCCATCACCTCTTGACTTTGAAATTACAATAAGTTAAAATTGAATTGAGAGAAAACCGTTGTGTTAAAGGCACTCTCGTCTATAAAAGAAGATTGGAGGTTAAGTACCTACCGCACGATTCTGGAATTAAAGGCTAGTGCGGACTATTAGAGCAGGTCTCTAGTAGTAAGGGTGCGGTCAATCACCCTACGATGTAACACCAACTTCTAAACTAAGGTAGTTACAAGCTCGCGGCTTCAGCCGTGAGTAGTTGACTTTGGAGGTATGTTTAATAATGCAATTGCGCGGTACGTTGATGATACTTACAGCGTCATTTTTATGGGGAACAACATTCGTTGCACAGATGACAGGTATGGAAGGGCTTGGACCTTTCTCATATGCCGCATCAAGATTTACTCTTGGATTTATATTTTTGCTTATTGTATGGATTATGCAGAGCAAAAATCGCCGACGCGAACAACGTGCTGGAAAATATCACAGCGGTTTCATCGCCGGCATCGGCTCAGGCTTGTTTATGTTTTGTGCCAGTTCACTTCAGCAGGTTGCAATGCTATACACAACAGCGGGCAAGACAGCTTTTATAACCTGTCTATATATCGTCTTTGTTCCAATCGGCGCTATTCTACTCGGCAAACTAATCCGCACTGAAAACTGGATCGGCGCATTTTTGGCACTCACCGGACTTTATCTGCTTGCCATTCACGAGGATTTATCCTTTCAATCAGGCGACTTAATTGTTTTTATTAGTTCATTCTTCTGGACGGCACAGATTTTATTTATAGATCGTTTCGCTTCAAAAGTGGACGCACTTGAACTCAGTGTGGCACAAGTTTTTGTCTGTATGGTGCTGAGTTTTGCGGTAATGATGTTTTTTGAAGAGCCAACAATAGATGCCGTCTCCGATGCGTGGTTCTCCATATTTTACGGCGGCATAATGAGTGCAGGTGTCGCATTTACATTACAAGTATATGGTCAAAAATATACACCGCCTGCTGCAGCGGCTATACTTATGAGTTTAGAATCAATATTCGGCGCAGTTTCAAGCTGGATAATTTTAGGCGAAGTGATGAGCGGACGCGAAATTTTTGGCTGCGTATTAATG